>NZ_JBRACL010000011.1:0-6909 GCF_054906395.1 Anisomitus miae (SeqCode) | reverse complement strand
GCGAGCACCTCCTAAAAATTTGAAAAATAAAAAAGAGCAATAAAATGCTCCTACTAAAAAATTCATATCAAAAATAACACAAAAATAAGTATTAATATGAAATAATAACCTTAAAGTGAAGACCGTAAGGTGAGAAGTAGAGCTTCTTCTTTATTCTTAAAAATGATAGCACATTTATAAAAAATTGTCAATAAGTATTTAAAAATTTAATTTGCATATTGTAATATATAATACATAGGTAAAAAATATTTTTCTCAATAATATAGTGTATTTAGCAAACAAAAACCTATAAAGTATAAATATGGTATCACAAATAAAATGTTATAATCAAATTTTTATTATATATTAATTATATCTTAAAATATATGCATTTATACAAACTTAATTATATATAAAAAACTTCAAATAAATAATTATTTGAAGTTTTAAAAAATAAAATAATAAATTATTTTTTAAATATAAAATTAAACATTAAATCTAAACAATATAACATCGCCATCTTTAACAACATATTCTTTTCCTTCGCTTCTAACAAGTCCTTGCTCTTTAGCAAGAGTTAATGAACCAAGCCTAGCTAAATCATCATAAGAAACAACTTCAGCTCTAATAAACCCTCTTTCAAAATCAGAATGAATTTTGCCTGCTGCACCAGGAGCTTTTGTTCCGTTTACTATTGTCCAAGCACGCACTTCTTGAGGTCCAGCAGTTAAATAACTAATAAGCCCAAGCAATGAATAGCTAGCACTAATTAATCTATCTAATCCACTCACTTCACAGCCTAAATCTGTTAAAAATTCTTTTTTTTCATTTGGTTCAAGAACAGCTATTTCTTCTTCTATTTTAGCACATACAACAAAAACTTCAGAGCCTTCATTTTTAGCAAGAGTTCTAACTTCATTAACAAAAGGGTTGTCGCTAGCATCATTAAAAAGTTCATCTTCAGAAACATTTGTAGCGTATAAAACAGGCTTGTATGTTAGTAAATTAAGTTCTTTAACTAACTCTTGTTCATCATCATTAAATTCAATATTTCTAGCAACTTTTCCGTCTTCCAAATTAACTTTAATCTTTTCTAATAAAGCTAATTCTTTTTGTAAAGATTTATCAGCTTTAGCAGCTTTAGATGTTCTAGCAATTCTTCTTTCAATAATTTCTAAATCTGAAAATATTAATTCTAAATTTATAGTATCTATATCACGAACAGGATTAACAGAAGCATCAACGTGAACTATATCCTGATTTTCAAAACATCTTACAACGTGCACTATAGCGTCAACTTCTCTAATATGAGATAAAAATTTGTTTCCAAGCCCTTCGCCTTTGCTAGCCCCACGAACAAGACCAGCTATATCAACAAATTCTATAACAGCTGGTAAAACTCTTTTAGAAGCATAAATTTGTCTTAATTTTTCAAGTCTTTCATCGGGAACAGAAACAATTCCAACATTAGGGTCAATTGTGCAAAAAGGATAGTTTGCAGATTCAGCACCGCCTTGTGTTAAAGAGTTAAATAAAGTACTTTTACCAACGTTAGGTAAACCAACAATTCCTAGCTTCATATTTTTATTCCTCTCGTATAAATTAATTTAGTTATTTTATATAAAATATAGTATACTTTAAATTTTAGTTTTCTTCAAGCTAAATATTAGTAAAAGCTGTCATTAATATCCTCTTTTTTAAGCTTAGTTCCTTTATCTTGTTTTTTAAATTGATGATTAGTTTCAGTCCTTTTTAAAATTCTGTCTAAAAATATTTTAATTTCATTTATAAAAAATGTACCAACATTAAATTGAGCCTTTTTTAAAATATCTATTAAACCATTTGGTAAATTTTTGTTTATAGCAGCATAATTTTCTAATATGCTAGCAATTTCACAAGCTATAAAATAATATAGACCAATATATACAATAAATTGTACTTTAAAAATCCAATTTAATATGTATAACAAACTAATTAAAATAAGCTCTGTAATTTTACCTGCTATTCCCCACCTAGCTTTTATAGAAGACCACTGCCTATTTTTAAAACCTTTTATCCAGCCAAATATAGTGTCTATAATCATAAGTAAAATAAGAGCTATAATAGTTTTGTTTGTTTCGCCAAATATGATTGCAGTAATACCTAAAAAACTCCCTAAACTTAGTTTTATTTTTTCTATATTTTCATCTATAATAAATCCCCCTCTTTAAATTTCTGAAAATTTTATTCAAAGCTCTGTTTTCTTATAGCATCATTTTCCATAACATCTGACCAATTAAACATAATTAAATCAGTCCAATAATTTCTATTTGTATGCTGCCATATGTTGTAGTCCAATTCAATATTTATATCCATATTAAGTGGAATAACTTTATCTAAAAATTTAAATATTAATTCTTTTAAATCTTTTTTGTCTGTTGCAATTTTAATATTAAACTTAAACTCTGTATACTCTATAAAAATTTTAAATTTATTTTCACCACATATACTGTTAAGAGATAAAATTAAGTTTTCTAATGTGAAAGGCAAAGTTTGATTATATTGTAAAAATATAAATGCTCTTCTCGTTTCTAAAGATTCAGATAATTTAGGAGCTATTTCAAGCATATTTTCATATCTTTTTATCCCTTGTAAATCAGCATCTTGTATAAATAAATTTTGAAGAATATTGTCTAAAGCTTCATCTAAATTATTAACATTGGGTTGAAGTCCATTCATTATAGCTTTAAACTCTTCTATTTCGGCTAAAAAATTGGGTAAATAATTAATTAACATAAATATTTCTCCTTATAGGTATTGAATATTCATTTAAAACAAAATTTTGGCTAATTCCGTTTATTGTAGTGTTTCTTACATCTACAATACCTAATATATCCAATAAATATCTTTCAATATGGCTTATCCTTAAAATAAGTTCTGCTTCATTTTCCCACATTTTTGCTAGTTCTTTTATATAAGTGTCAATTTTTTCTTCAACATATTGCTTAATATCATCTATTTGATACCCTTCTTTTAAATCCACTTCGGTATGTATGTCAATTTCGGTAAAATTCACAGGTTTAATAGTAACAAAATGTCCAATAGGAGCAATACCAAATCCATTACCAGTATCGGTAATAGGGTCTATTTGTTGTTGAACTAAATCAATTAATTTATTTGATGGAACAGTATATAAATTGTTGGTAATAATGGCTTGTACAGTTCCACCACCGTTAGGAGTTCTGTATACTTTGCAGCCACCAATACCTCCATTATCTAAAATAATATCTAATTGATTAAGAGATTTAATTTTTTCTATATAATCGGCTCTATTGCCTCCAAAAGCTTGATTTTTAAAACTGTCTAAATATCGCTTTCTAAAAATTTCTGTATCTTCTTCATCTTTTCCAGGAGAAAATACTTTTATAACATTCGCCATTTCAAGTCCCTCAATATAGTCAATAGGTAAAAGTTCACCATAAGAAATATTTCCTTTTTCTCCCGGTTGTTCACATTTAAGCTTGTAGTATTCGCCCTCTTTTTCTCCTGTATAAAAATAGTTAAGCTGTTCTAAATTAAAACGCTCACCTCCGTTTAATTGAAAATCACCGTCTAATTTGGCTAATATTATAGAATAAGTAGAACTATAAGGATAAATCCCACGTTCTTTTGCTCTTTTTATAAGATATTTTCTTGTAGCGGTATCTGCAAACCCTTCGTTTAAAACTCTGTCTAATTCTAAATAAACTTGAGCTAATTCGGCACAAATAGGTGCAATAGCATCATATATAATAGACCCCTGTCTTTTATCATATTTTTCAGGTATTCTAGCTAAAGTATCTTCTAAAATTTTCAAAAAACTTATATTTTCATACATTATATATTAAGCCTCCAATCTATACTAAATTCTCCAAATATAGATTTAATAAAAAATTCAACTAAAATAGCACTTTTATCATCTTTTAAATCATAAAAATTAAAATTATAAACATTTTCTATTCTGTCATCTTGTAAAAGAGCTTCTTTTATTAATCTTTCAGCTTCAGTTTTAACATAGCCTTTTGGCATACCTATTAAATTTTCTAATTCTATGCCATAATCCCAATTGTATATTGAATATTTGTATCTTTCTGTCATTAATATTTTATATATAGATTGTTTAAGAGCATCTATACCGTCAAATAAATTTCTAACCCTGCTTTTGTTAAAATCTAATTTAAAAGTTTTAGTTGGAATATTTATAATTTCAATTTCTTGTTCAGAAAATCGTCTTTTTTCAGGAAGTATCATAAATCAACATTCTCCTTATCGTCTAAATCGGGAATTATATTTATTAAAAAATATCGCTGACCACCCTGTTCTCTCAAAAGTAATATGTTAGTACCTAATGGAATTTTCCCTGTAATATTCCCTGTTCTAATAATTTGTTGTTCTGTTAAAATAAGTTTTTCATCTAGCTTTATCTTTAAATTAGTTTCGTCTATAACTTTTCCTATAAAAACTTCTGTAAATCTTAAATTATTTATTATTTGTAGTGTAGCTGTTTTTAATATTTCAGAAAAATTCATATTTCCTCCTAAAAATCAATTAAAATTAAATTCATAATATGTTCGCTATTAGCTATAGTGTGGGTGCATTTTTGAATAAGCATATCTCTTTTTTCATTTCCGTCTAAAATAGTTAAAATACTTCCTGCTCTAATGTTAGTTAAGCCTTTAGTTTTTAAAAGTATTTTAAATTTATTTTTATTTTTTAAATTTAAAATATTTTGAGCATAACTTTCGGCTTGAAAATTAGAAAAAGTATTAGGTAACCTTTCAAAATATCTAAGAGTACCCCATTTTAATTTTGAATTATAATCTTCTTTTTTAAAGGTAGATATTATTTTAGTTTTTTTATTTTTAATAGAAAGCTTAATAGAATTGTAAACATCTTTATCAATAGACTTTTCTATTTTGTATTCAATAGAATTTGTAGCTAAATCTAAAATAACACCAGTTTTCATATTTTCATATTTTTTAAGACAAATTTGCCCAAAATCATCAAAAAATAAATAATCTTTACCGTTTGTTTTTTTAGTAATTTCAAGAGCAGTATAAATAATATCAAGTATAGGCTGATTTTCCTCTATTCTGTAAGGTATAATGTAATTTGTATTTTCAATAGTCCCCATTTTCAAATTAAAATCATTGCATATCATTTCTATTATTTCAGAAGCAGATTTATTGTAATATATGTAGGTATCCCTTGTAATTAAATACCTAATTTGGTCGTAGGCCTTTATAGTGTATATGTAATTGTGCTGTATATTTATAGTAAAAATATAGCCAAAAAACATTTTTTGGTTACCCATTTTAAAAGATATAGCATCACCTTCATTAATTGTAATTAAATTTTTATTTATAAATTTCATTTCAAATATAGAAGGTGTTTCTTTGTAGTACATATTTAAGCTTAATTTATCTATAACATTAGGTGTGATGTCAAATATTCCACTATCACTATATAATAAAATTTCTGGTTTTATAAAAACACCACCTTTAAGATAATTTTAAAATAGTTCCAATTTGTAATTTTCTTGGCTGTGATATATTGTTAAGCTTGGCAATTTCTTTATAAAGTAATTCATTGTTAAGCTCTCTTTTAGCTATTTGCCAAAGGGTGTCGCCTGGCTTAACAATGTATTTTTTAGAAGTTTCCTTTTTAGGTCTGTCTATGCTGGCAGTATATTTACCATTGCTGTTTAAAGTAATTTGTTTTGAATAATCCTCTCTAAATTCTTTAAAAATTAACTTAACCCAAAAATCGCCTTCTTCTCCTGCTCTTTCAAAAATAGTATAATCTTCTAAAGAAACTTTTATATTAGTTTTAAATAATTCTTCTCCGCTTTGTAAAATTCTATTAATCATAAGCCTTAATGGCTTTTTTTTAGATTTAAATTCTCTAAATTTATTCAAATAAATAATAGGCTTGTCTATAATGCAGTTATAAGAATACGGCTTTTGAACAAAAGGAATTGATATATCGTTAGGTAAATATATTTCCATACTTATTTCTCTAAGAGAGATGTCTTTTAATATATTAATTTCTCCAAATTCTAATGTTTGGTAAATTTTATTGTTTGATAAAACACTTGTTGTCATTTCATCTGGGGGAATAGGCAACTGATATATTTTATTTTCATCATCATATTTTAATAAATATATATAAATAAAACTAACCTCCTTCTAATATAACCCACCACTCATAAGAAAGACTTCATCAAAAAGTTTTTCTTTAAATTTTTCATATAAAATTTCAAAATCAATTTCGGTATATTTTTTTGATAGTAGTTTTTGAAATTGTAAATTTATCTCTTTTTTAATAAACTTTTCATAAGATTTATTTTTATTTTTTTGAAAATTATTATTTGTTGTAGCTTTAAAATTTTTGTATGTAATAGATTTTTTTAAATTCTTATAAAAAAAATAATTATAGCCATCTAATTTTTGATATAAAGTTTCTTGTAATAAATTTTTAGAATAGATACTTTTACAAATTTTAGTATAAATACTATTAGAAAAACTTTTATCATAGCAACCTTTAAAATTATTAATATAATTATATATGTAGTCTATACTTGAATTAACTTTATCAAAAGAAATGAATTTTTTATAATCATTTTTTTGAACTGAATTATAATTAAAATGAACTTTTTTATATGTTAAATTATTTTTATAAATAATAGTATTTGGTAAAATATTTTTATAATAGTTAAATTTAGTATCTTTATATATATTCAATAAATTAGAAAATATTTTTTCATAATTCTTATAATAACTGCTTATATAATTATAATTTGTACGTTTATTATAAACACCAAAATAACTTTTATTAAAAATACTTTTATAAAAACTTTTTTTGTTAAAATAAATATCATAAAAAACAAGATGGCTAAAATTTTTTTTGCTA
>NZ_JBRACL010000010.1:0-130348 GCF_054906395.1 Anisomitus miae (SeqCode) | reverse complement strand
CTCTTAACTCCATAATCCTACCAAATCCTCCCCCCATTTGTCAATACCTTTTTTTATAATTGCTTCAGCCTCCCTCTACCATTACCATTCACTCATACTTTTGTCTAAAATCTAAAGCTCTTCCTAAGGTCATCTCGTCGACATAATCTAAATCACTACCTAATGGTATTCCGTAAGCTAACCTAGTTACTTTTACTTTTTTACCGTACAGTAACTTCGATATGTACGCACTTGTTGCTTCTCCCTCTAGAGTTAAACCAGTAGAAAGTATAACCTCGACTACTTCATCACAATCAATTCTCTGAACTAAATTATTTATATTTAAATTTTCAGGACCAATTCCTTTATTTGGAGAGATTAAACCATGTAAAACATGGTACACTCCTTGATAGTTGCCTACTTTTTCAAATGCATATACATCCCTAATATCTTGGACAACACATATGATTGAATTATCCCTGGACTTATTAGAACATACATAGCAGAATTTATCATCGGAGAGATTACTACATTTTTCACAATACTTTAGATTTAATTTACAATTTTTTATAGCCTCAGAAAAACACATAACATCTTCTAGGTTTTTATTTATGACGTGCATACTAAGCCTAACTGCAGTTTTATGACCAATACCTGGTAATTTTGAAAACTCAGAAATGATGTCCTGTAAATATTTCGGATAATTATTCATAAATTTTCTATCTCCTAAAAGTAAAACTAAAGCATGGTTATAAAACCATGCATCAAGCACTAAAATCCAGGTATATTAAGTCCGCCTGTTAATTTAGACATTTCTTTATTACTTTCTTCTTCAACTTTTTTGTATGCCTCATTCACACAACTTATTATCAAATCTTCAAGCATTCCTATATCTTCAGGATCTACTATCTCCGGCTTAATCCTTAATTCCACTATTTCTTTCTTACCATTTATTTTCACAAATACAACTTCACCACCTGAAGTCACATCAAACTCTCTATTTTCTAAATTTTTCTTAGCCTCTTCCATATCTTTTTGCAATTTTTGAGCTTGCTTAAGGAGGTTATTCATATTTCCTCCACCAAAACCACCAGGAAAACCTTTCATAATACAGATATCTCTCCTTAAAAATTTTTAATCATCTAAATTATATATGATATTATATTTTTTAACAATTATTTATTCTCTATATCAAAATCATTTCCAAAAACTGACCTTATTTTATCCTCTATACTCAAATTTCCATCTCCAATGTTTGAAAAAACTTCAAAGGATAAACTACCTCCATAAAATCTACTCAGCTCACACTCAATTTCTTTTATTGTAGAAACATCTTTTAATCTATTCAAAATCCCTAACGTATTGCATTTAAAAAACATTACCCCACCTTCAATTCTGCTTATATTGCCATTCTGAAGTAGAGAGTATAATACCATAAATCCATGTTTCCTCAGATGGATTAAAAAATCCTTCCATTTTCCTGTATCAATTTCATCTTGAACACCGCATTTTTTAATACTTTTAGGTTTATGAATAGAAGTTTTATTCAGATCAATATCTTTATACGACTCAATCTTAATTAAATCATTCCTAATATATTTAAATATAAAAATTTCCAAGTATATTCTAAACTCAATATCTGTAGAAATATTTTTACTCATTATTTTATTTATTTGTTCTACCATAAAAATCAATTCATCAGTGCTAACCTCAGAGGATATTTTCTCCATAATAGATAAATTCCTACTATTTCTCTGTAATAATAAATCAGAATCTTCTCCATTAATCTTTAAAAAAATCAAATCTCTCAAAACATTCCTAAGACTGTTTGCAAAATCCTTTGCATCATAATCTTTTCTATCAAAGATATGAGATATAAAACTTAGAGAATTATTTATATCTCTTCTAAACAAAAAACCTAAAAACTCGAAAATAAAGTCTTCAGAAACTATACCTAAAATATCTCTAACATTCTCTTCTCTTATGCAATCTTTATATAATAAAACTCTCTCTAAAATACTTATCGAATCTCTCATAGACCCATCACCAATGCATGAAATAATCCTAAGAGAAGCATCATCTATATCTATATTTTCCTCACGACTTATATACTTGAGTCTACTCACTATATCTTGAATCTCTATGTGTTTGAATTCGAATTTCTGACACCTTGAAACTACCGTTTGTGGTACCTTTTTCAACTCTGTTGTAGACAAAATAAATACTACATTATCAGGAGGCTCCTCTAGAGTTTTTAAAAGAGCATTAAAAGCATTTATAGAGAGCATATGTACTTCATCCAAAATATAAATTTTATAACCACCTGTAAAATTCATATATCTAAGTTCTTCAATTATAGCTTTTATCTGATCTACACTATTATTGGATGCCGCATCTAATTCGACTACATTTAAAAAATTTGTATTTTCTTGATTGCATGCAACGCAACTACAACAAGGATTACCATCAATAGGATTCAAACAATTTATGGCTTTTGCAAAAATTCTAGCACAACTTGTTTTTCCAGTACCACGAGTACCTGAAAATAAATATGCATGAGCAAACTTCTTAAGCTTAATCTGATTCTTCAAAATTTTAGATACATACTTTTGACCACAAATATCGTCAAAAACTCCCGGCCTATACTTTGTATACAAAGAATTGTTAACCATACTATCTCTATTATCTCCTACACAAAAGGCACTCTATAAATAAATAGAATGCCTTGCCTCATACAAATAATACAACAAGAATAAAGTGTTGTGCATCCTCCTTTGATAAATCCCTCCAAAGCGAAATCCAAGCCTTCAACTCAAGCTAAGTTATTCCATATCACTTAAAAATTACTACTTACCGTTGCTATCTTCCGATCCTGGCGGAGTTTATAGGTTTTTAATGCATAGAGCTTAGCTCTCAACGAATCCAACTTAACTCTGTCCCTCAGAGAAATAACCTATGGAAGCATTCGATCCTGCTACAGCGGATTGCAGGTACAGGGCACCGCTAGTTCCCCATCTAGCACAACAAATGGCGGAAAGAGAGGGATTCGAACCCTCGATAGGAACATACCTATACATGCGTTCCAGGCATGCCTCTTAAACCACTCGAGCATCTTTCCAAATACAATTGAAATTATATATTAGTGAAAACATATTTGCAACAAAATAAACATTAAACATTTTTAAAAATTTGTGTTATACTTATTTAAAAAGAGTAGATGGATATATGTTAACGTGCAATTTATTTATTACAGAGGCATTGAGAGAGGCCATGCATTCTTACAGAATTAATGAAATTCCTGTAGGAGCAATTATCACTGACGGAAATAAAATAATTTCCCGTGCCCACAATGAGAAATGTACTACGAACATCTGCATTAATCATGCAGAAATTATCTGCATAAGAGAGGCATGTATTAAAGTGAAGTCTTGGAATTTATCAAAATTATCAATGTATGTAACCCTTGAGCCATGTTTAATGTGTGCTGGAGCGATCTTTGAAAGTAGACTAAAGAATTTATATATAGGTGTGTCAAATCCCATTAATGGTTTCTTCTCTTCAAATTACCATAAAAATATGTTGCCGTTAAACGTATATTGGATTAACAATAAAAAATGTGAGTTTATACTTAATAGGTTTTTTCAAAAAATAAGAAAAAGGAGTATCTGAACATCGAACTCCCCTTTTTCATTTTATGAATCGATATTTAAATAAACCCTTATAGCCTTAACTCTATTTTTGCCCATATCCTCTATTTTGAATTTAATATTATTAAATTCCATAATATCACCATTCTGAGGAAGCCTACCAAATCTTTCGATTATGTATCCTCCTATGGTTTCAAATTCAGACTCTATATTTATATTAAGCATATCATTTAGAGTATCTAATTTCAAAGTACCAGCTATCAAATACTCACTTTCACTTATTATCTGTATTTCTTTGTCTACAGTATCGTCGTATTCATCTTCTATATCGCCAACTATTTCTTCAACCAAATCTTCCATAGTTACAAGTCCTACAGTGCCTCCGTACTCATCTCTGACAATAGACATATGACTCCTATTTTTTTTCATCTCATTAAACAAATCTCTTATTTTTTTATATTCGTGAGTAGAATAAACTTCTCTAACATACTTATCTATTACAAATTCTCCAGTCATATCCATAAAAAGTAGATCCTTTATGTTTATGATACCGATAATATCATCTATGTCACCTTTATATACAGGTATCCTTGAAAATCGTTCCGATTTAAATGTATTTACAATTTCCTCATAGTTAGAATCACTAGACAAGGTTACCATATCGACCCTTGGAACCATTACATCCTTAACCTTTAAATCCCCAAATTCAAACACACTATATATCAACTTCTTATCCTCAACTTCAAGAACTCCCTCTTCCTGACTAAAACTAACTATAGATTTAATTTCATCTTCAGTAATATTAGGGTAAATTTTACCTTCTTTCACTCCAAAAACCAGCATTATAATTCTAGAAAATTTCGAAAATATAAAAACAATAGGTTTTAAGACAACAAGCACTGATTTTAAAGGTTTATATAAAATAAACGCCAACTTCTCAGCTTTCACAACAGCAATAGTTTTAGGAGTTATTTCACCAAAAATCAAAATTAATATAGTTAATACAGCCGTAGAAACGGATGTGGCAAACCCCGTACCAATATTGGAAAACAAATTTATAAAAATTACGGTTGATATGGATGAAGCTAATATATTTACAATATTATTACAAATTAATATTGTACTTAAAATCTCGCTTGGATTTTCCAGAAGTTTTTGAATATCTTTCGCTCCTCTAACTCCATCTTCAGCAAGCTGTTTTATCCTAATTTTATTTAGAGACATCATTGAAGTTTCAGATGCCGAAAAAAGGCCTGATAACAAAATTAAAAATACCAAAAACGTTACAAGCCAACCATTCGATTCCAAAAATAACCACCCCTAAAAATAAATCTTTTTATAACTAAGCATTTAATTTTGATCTTCAGTAACCGTAATACCCAAATTTGACCCAAAATTAATAAAGCATTAAATAAAAATAGTGTCACACAAAAGTCATGACACTATTTTTGGTGGTACTCTCAACAGGAATCGAACCTGTATCTACTCCTTAGGAGGGAGCTATTCTATCCATTGAACTATGAGAGCAAGTGAAATATGCAGAACCACGTTCTTAATTTTATTAAATTTTATAAATATTGTCAAACATTTATATGCATTCTTTTATGTATTTAAATAAATTTTTATGAATATCTCCTTTTAAGAGTCCATGATCCTTAAACTTGAAGTATACTTCACTGAAACATTCCACACAAAACAAAAATGAGTTCACATTCTTAATCCTTATATCTGTAATACACTCGTCCTCAAAGCTCAATTTATCGTAATTATTTATCAATATAACATTACTTTGAATTTTATTCGCGTTAAGTTTTGATATTTTTTTTATAAATCTAGAATTTATTATATTTATTTTGGAAGTAATAACTAAAATACGCTTAAGAGTATGAGAACTCACGATCTTAAGAATATTGTTTATGGAAAAGTAATCACCTTCTATTAGTAATCGATGAGGATTGTATATGTTTAACATATATAGTAATTTACTCTCATTTATGTCTAATACAGAACTAAAAACCTTAATTCTCAAATAAGGATTTCTCATCTTATTGTGTAATTTTGTATTTCCATCTCCAACTATTATTATGAGTATTCTTTCTTTTTTAACATTTGTAAATTCAATATATGTATTCAAAAATCTAGTCTTTCCACTTCCAGAAAATCCAGTAAATATTTCCACTTCACTCATAAAAACCTAACTAAACATACCGTCCATACAATATTGATTGTTCCAAAAAAAATATATTAATGCTATAATTAATTTATTACAGAAGATCTAAAAACATATTTTATTAGAGGATTAGTAGCGATGAAAAATGAAAGAAAATTAGTCAGAGAAATTACGTCTATGGATGAAGATTTTTCCAAATGGTATACAGATGTGGTCAAAAAGTCTGATCTTGTAGAATACTCAAATGTTAGAGGGTGTATGATAATAAAGCCTTATGGATACAAAATTTGGGAAAATATACAAAGCTATATAGATAACAAACTTAAAGAAACAGGACATGAGAATGTTTATATGCCTATTTTTATTCCTGAGTCTTTATTAAAAAAGGAAAGTGAGCATGTGGAAGGTTTTGCTCCAGAAGTAGCTTGGGTTACATATGGAGGTAACGAAAAATTAAATGAACGATTATGCATTAGACCAACCTCTGAGACCTTGTTTTGTGAATATTATTCAAAGACAATAAGTTCTTATAGAGATTTACCAAAACTTTATAACCAATGGTGCTCAGTTGTAAGATGGGAAAAATCTACTAGACCTTTCCTAAGGACAACGGAATTTTTGTGGCAAGAAGGGCATACAGCTCATGAAACAGAGGAGGAAGCTATAAACGAAGCTTTAAAAATATTGGATGTATATCAAAATTTTTGTGAAGATATACTTGCAATTCCTATTATTAAAGGAAAGAAGACCTTAAATGAAAAATTTGCAGGAGCAAAGGATACATACACAATTGAAAGTATGACGCATGATGGAAGAGCACTACAAAGTGGTACAACTCACAATTTTTCTGATATTTTCTCTAAAGCATTTGATATAAAATTTTCTGATAAGCAAGGCATTCAAAAAAACGTGTTTCAAACATCTTGGGGAATATCAACAAGATTAATAGGGGCTATGATTATGGTTCATGGTGACAATAAAGGATTGTGCTTGCCACCAAAAATAGCTCCAACTAAAATTGCAATAATACCTATCAATAACAAAGACTCTAGGATAATGGAAAAAATAGGATACATATATGATGACTTGAAATTGAAATTTGAATGTATAATTGATAATTCAAATAAATCAGCAGGTTGGAAATTTAATGAATATGACATGAAGGGTATCCCTATAAGATTAGAGTTCGGACCGAAAGATTTTGAAAATAATTCAATTACCTTGTATAGAAGAGATACAGGAGACAGAAAATCCATAGATTTAGATTCTAATCTAGTTCATGTGTTAAGTGAGACTCTAGACTCAATACATGAGAACATGTTTCTAAGATCACTGGAAAAAATGAACTCTAAAACATACTCAGCTGATAATTTTACTTCATTAGAAAATATTTACAAAAATAACAGTGGTTTTACAAAAGCTATGCTTTGTAACAATATTAAATGTGAATTAGGAATAAAAGATACTTTAGGAATCGTTCCAAGATGTATTCCTTTCAAACAAGAAAGAATTTCAGATACATGTATCTACTGCAATAGTCCAACTGATACTATGGTTATTTTAGGAAGGTCTTACTAAGGTGAGGTTTTTAAATGTTAAGATTAAAGTTTAAATTTACGTTTATTCTTTTACTGTCCTTATTTCTTAATTCTTGTAGCAACGTAGATTACATAAATAGTAACCAGAGCATGAGTAATATAAGTCTGACTTCTAATGAAATATTTGATAATTTGTCTTATAGACTATCTCTACCTAACTTGAAAAGCTTAAATGAAGACGAACTTTTAGAATTGTACGCTGTGGATCCAAAGCTTTTGATAGATTACATAGCTAATATTTCTATTGATAATATATCTGGGATAGAAATATCTATATTTAGACTAAAAGAAGAGGAGGATATCACAGAAGTAATATTAGGAATTGAAAGAAGGATTAATGAGTTAGAGAACGAGTTTAAGTCAAATACAAATAAACAAAACCAATACGATTTAGTAAAAAATCCATATATAAAAACCTTTAGTAATTATATTGTTTTTTCATTATATAAGGATACAGATACATTAGATAAGATTTTACAATATATTTTTAACTGAAGGAGAATAACTATTATTCTCCTTATGTCTTATACAGGAGGATTATTATGAGCAAATTAAACAAACAATCAATTGCACTTTTATTTCTTACCTCAATAAGTATGACTTCATGTTCAGGTAATAACGAAAATTCTACTTCTAACACTACTCAAGTCGATGAAACATACGTAGGTAATCGCACAATAAGCTTAGATAATGAGAATCCTATATTTAGTAATTATTCAGATTTAGGAAATTACGAATATAATTATGGTATACATATATCTCCTCCTATTGGAAATATAATAGATAATACCTATAGCAACTCTGAATTTGTAGATTACACAAAAAATAGCGAATTATTCACTTTAGATGAAGTAGAACAAATTGTAAATAATTTACAAAACCAATACGATGAAACGCTAAATTATAATTCTAATGAATATGAGAAATATATAAATATCCTTTCAGAAAACTATACTATAATGGAAACTGAATATCTATCTCTACTTCAAGATATTTCAGATTTTATAGAACACTCACAAAAAGAAAATGAAGTTAATGAAAATAAATTTGAAAATTTTGAAAATAGTCAACCATATGATGAAGAAAAATTAGATGACATATTTGAGACAAAAAACAACTATACGCATGAAGAAAATTTAGATAATTTATATAAGGAAGCCTTAAAAAATGCTTCAGAAAATCTCAGTGAATTTAAGCCTATACAAGGACAATCCCCTATGTACGATGAAATAGTAGATCAAAAAGACCTTGATAATATAATTTCTAAACCTAATCAGTCTATTGAAGATATTTCAAAAATAACTGCTGAAAATATACTTAAAATAATAAACCAAAATATATCACTTCCAAGTTATACTGAAATGAACAACACTTTTATTTCACTAAACTACGACATAAAAGAAGATAAATTAAATGACTCCAAACTAATTATCTCAAACTCATCTAAATTATTCGAGATGTTCATATTAAATATATCAAATTTATCTGAAAAAGAAGTAGTAGATTCTATAAAATTTCGAATTGGTAGTATTTTAAATGATGTTTCAGAAAATAATACTAATAATGATTTTAATTTAGACGATAAAGTGTTGTTGGTCAATATCGATGGTTACATTATATTTTGTATTTCAGATATAAATGATACTTTACTAAATTTTTTACAAAATATGCAGTAAGGTGATTATATAATGGTTTTTTCTAGCTTAATATTTATATTTTTCTTTCTACCAGCTGTATTAGTATTGTACTACTCATCTCCTAAGAACACTAGACTTACTGTGTTATTTATAGTAAGTCTGGTGTTCTATGCATGGGGAGAGCCGATCTATATCGTTTTAATGATATTTTCGACTGTTTTAGATTATACGATTGGATTACTCATATATAAATTCAAAAATATCTATTACATAAAATTATCATTCCTAGTACTGTCTATATCTATAAACTTGTCTTTACTTTCATTTTTTAAATATTCAAACCTTATCATAGATATAATCAATAAAATTTTTAGAATTAATTTTAATTATATAAGTATATCTCTACCAATAGGCATATCATTTTATACTTTTCAAACTTTATCCTATACAATTGATATTTTTAGATGTAAAATAAATCCGCAAAGAAATATCATCAATTTCGGAGCATATGTGTGTTTATTTCCACAATTGATAGCTGGTCCCATAGTTACCTATGAAAACATTGAAAAAGACATATCTAACAAAGACAGAGAGAAGATGTCTCTATTTAATAATGGAATAGAAAGATTTATAGAGGGACTGTCAAAAAAAGTTATATTGGCAAATAATTTGGGGTATCTATTTGAAACGATTAAATTAACTAACATATCGAGTATTTCAACATCAACAGCTTGGCTATGCATAATTTCATATTTTTTTCAAATATATTTTGATTTTAGTGGTTACTCGGACATGGCTATAGGTCTTGGAAAAATGTTTGGATTTAACTTTAATGAAAACTTTAACTATCCTTATATATCAAAAAGTATAACAGAATTTTGGAGAAGGTGGCATATATCTCTTGGTTCATGGTTTAGAGATTATTTATATATACCTTTGGGAGGCAATAGAGTTAAATTTAAATATTTAAATCTCCTTTTAGTGTGGTTATTAACGGGATTATGGCATGGGGCAAATTGGAATTTTTTGTTTTGGGGACTATATTTCTTTATATTAATAACTCTAGAAAAACTCTTTTTATTTAAATTTCTAGAAAGACATAATGTTATATCAAGAATTTATAGTTTATTTTTTATAATCATAGGATGGAGTATTTTTGTTTTTGAAGATAAAAATTATTTAACATCCTTTATTAAAAAAATGTTTTCATTAAATACTTTTATAGATGAATATTTTTTATATTATATTAAAAATTTTTCCATATATCTTATACTTGCGTGCTTATTTTCAACTCCCATTATGAAAAATTTAAAACCAAAAGTTTCTTCAATCTTTATTAATATCTTTCTTATATTCACTTTCATTATCAGTATATGTTTTATAGTAAACTCATCATTTAATCCATTTTTATATTTTAGATTTTAGGAGGTAAAAAGTATTAAAATCAAATATTCTTTATCATATATTTTTCTACTCATTATATTTATTTTCCCATTACTTCATATAATCGTGAAAGATAATGATTTCTCAATAATTGAAAATAGATATTTACAAAAATTTCCTAAAATAAATAAGGATAATTTTTTATCAGGAGATTTATCTAAAGATTTAAACAATTATCTTGAAGATCACTTTCCATTTAGAAATAATTTTATATCAATTAAATCATATTTTGAGATTCTTATGGGAAGAAGTGATAATAATGGAGTATATATTGGAAAAAATAATTATTTATTCGAAATTTTTGATACGATAGATTGGGAAAATACCAAAAGAAATATTAATTTAATAAATTCATTTTCACAAAATAAAAATGTAAGCATTATGATAATCCCAACATCTCTAGAAATTTTAAGTCATCTCACTCCTAAGTTTTCTCCCAAAGTAAACCAGGTTAGTTATCTAAACTTCATAAAGCAAAATTTAAACCAAAACATTAAATTTATAAATACACTAGATATTTTAAAAACAAAAAATAACGAATACATTTATTACAAAACTGACCATCATTATACCACTCTTGGTGCATACTACTGTTACATTAAGTTTTGCGAAAATATAGGTTTAGATTATTTGTCCTTAGACAAATTTAAAGTGGAAGAAGTATCTAATGATTTTTTAGGATCCCTTTATTCAAAGGTTAATCTAAATAAAAACCAAACTGATTCAATTTATATTTTTACTCCTTTAAATAATCCTTATGTAAAGGTAGATTATGGAAACAAATTTTCAAATTCTCTTTACGAATTTTCACATTTAAGTAATACTAGAAGTCAGTACAATATATTTTTAGATAACAATCATCCCTTAATAAAGATAACTTCTTCAGTTAAAAATGGAAAAAATATTACAATTATAAAAGATTCTTTCGCCAATTCATTCATACCATTTTTGGTTAATCACTTTGAAGAAATACATGTCATAGATTTAAGATTTTATAACTCTAATATAACTAACTATATAAATGAAAATAATTTAAACAATATACTATTTCTGTATAATACCAAAAATTTCTCTGAAGACAACAATTTAATCTTTATCAAAAGGAAGGGGAATTAATTTTGAAACATAAAGATTTAACCACTCTCTTTAAAACATTCTTTAAAATTGGATTGTTTACCTTTGGTGGGGGATATTCAATGCTCCCTTTAATCGAAAGAGAGATATGTGAAAAACATAAATTTATTAATCAAAATGAACTTATGGATATGATTTCAATTTCAGAATGCACACCAGGACCAATATCTATAAACTGCTCTACATTTATTGGATACAAAATATTCAAACTAAAAGGAGCTATTGTTTCAACATTAGGATTAGTACTACCTTCATTTTTTATAATATTATTAATTTCACTATTCTTTGACTACTTTAAATCATTTAATATAATTAATAAGTTTTTGCACGGAATAAAAATAGGAGTACTTCCTCTTTTAATTTCATCAATATGGAAACTAGATTCGAAATCTAAAAAAACTAAATACCATTATACGATAATTTTTACAATAGTTATTATTTCATTGGTTACAAATATAAGCACTATAACAATATTATTAACTTCCATAACTATTTTCATTGCAGCATTTTTCATAAAAACAAGGAGGTATATTAAAAAATGATTTTACTATTTTTAACATTTCTTAAAATAGGTCTTTTCACAATAGGTGGAGGATATGCTATGATTCCATTAATAAAGGAATATATAACAAGATATTCGTGGGCTACAAACGAAGAGCTCTTGGAGTTTATTGCAATTTCTGAATCAACTCCTGGACCATTTGCAATCAATTTAAGTACTTTTATAGGATTTAAAAATAGTGAAATCATTGGGTCTATTCTATGTACTTTAGCTGTTATAACTCCATCTTTTTTTATAATAATACTCATCTCTAAATTCTTCTTCAAATTTAAAGAAAGTGAACTAGTCCAATATATTTTGAACAATTTAAAACCAATTACACTATCTCTAATTATTTATTCTGTAATAAATATCTCTCTTAATTTACTATTAACTAATAAATCTCCGAACCTCACAAATATTTTACTATTTATAACTTTATTTCTCATAAATATAAAACTTAAATTATCACCAGTACATTTAATTTTATTATCGGGTTTACTTGGAATTATATTTTTGTAATAGCTAAAATCTAAAAAACAAATCGATATACTCAAAATCATTAAATGGTAAATGTAATCTAGGCCTATACTTTATGAACTCGAAATCCCTCCTACCCATAGGCAATCCTATAATTCTTCCCTACTCGCTCCAAAAAATAATTCTATAAAACAATGCTTACCACTAACAAAGATATATCATGAACAATAAAAAACATCAAAAAGGACTTTAGAAAAATACCAAAGCCCTTTGTATGTATGGTGCACAGGAGAGGACTTGAACCCCCGACCAACTGGTTCGTAGCCAGCTACTCTATCCAACTGAGCTACCTGTGCAAAGTACAAATAGATTCTACCAAATTAAATATACTTTTTCAATTTATTTCTTTAAAATTTTTCTAATTGCATCATACCTAATTGAAAATAAACTTATTAAAAATATCAATAATGTAAAAAACTCTAGTATATGTGAAGGAAATGCAAACCGTATACCATTAAACTTTGCAATAATCTCAAATATCGAGATTATTAAAAATGGAGTACCCTGAGCAAATAAAATCATTTTATACACTTGAATAAACTTCATTTTAAAACGAGTGATAATTGCACAAAAAAATGCAAAGAATGAGGTTACAAAAGCCACAATAAAAAAGTTAATAATCATCGATATGGGTAAAATGATATATATGGCATATTTAAAATAAGATGTAAACATATCAATTATTTCAAATATTTCATTTTTACCAATTTCACCATTCAAAGATACTAAGTTCAATACATAAAAATCAGAATACTTAATTTCAATTTTTTTGGTTCCGTTTCTAATAATAAATGAATTTTTAAGTAATACCAAAGAGTTCCTATACTCAGAGTAACTTTGAGATTCTGATAAATCAAAATTTTCTCTAGTATCTCCCACTAATATAAAGTCCTCTGTACTAAACAAAGTAGGGGAATTTTTTATATTCAATGTGTTATTCGAATAACTTATATCTTCAAAAACTTCATATTTAGCCTTATTAAAATCATCAATAGACTTTATATCTCTACTTAAAAATATAACGTGAAATACACTTATTAAAAAAACAAATGCGATTCTGTTCAAAATAATACTTAAAAAAGGCATATTAACAAATTTCAAATAAGATTTAAAATCAAAAATAGCTATATATAAAGTTTCAAAAAATTTTAATCCCTTTTTCAAATAATTTACACTCCTACATTAAATTTTTGGTTTATATATCTTCCTATTATTAAGTGAAAAAATTCTTTCAGAAAAGGCACCCTCATCCATAATATCTAAATTCTTTTTCATATCATACATTCTAGCATCTATCACATCTATATAATGGAGCAATTCCGCCTCAATTATCATGGGTTTAATTGGACTTCCGTATTCTGGTTCATAATGATGAGACAATATCATATGTTCAAGCAACATCTTTATCTCATTTGACGCATTAACTTTATTTGATATGCGATCTACTAGAATTATCCCTTGTATTAAATGCGATAGCATCTGACCTTCAACTGTATATGTACTAACTATTCCTAACTCATTTGAATGCATTTCCTCAGTTTTTTGTATATCGTGTAGGATTATTCCGGCAAATAACAATTCCTTATTTACAATAGGGTATAATTTAGCTATACTATCACCAAGTCTTATCATACTTAAAATGTGATATAAGAGTCCAGATTTTATGGAATGGTGATTGCTCTTAGCTGCAGGATAATATAAAAGTTTCTCTTTTTTTATATTAAGTATTTCGATCAAAATATTTCTTATGTCACAATTCTTAAACTCAGAGACAATATCATAAATCTCATTAAACATCTCCAAAGGATCGATAGGAGCACATTGAATGTAATCAGAAACTTCCACGCTATTCTCATCGAATTTATTAGATATACTTTCTAATTTAAGTTGTTTAGTATTTTGCCAATTTAAAATATATCCCTTTACACTAACTAAAGTATTTTCTACAAAATTATTGTTATAATCATCTTTTAAATCCCAAAGTTTTGCATTTATATCCCCAGTTTTATCAGAAAGAGTAATATCTAAATATCGTTTATTATTAAAATTTGTAGTTTTAATAACTATACTTTTTACAAGATACACCCCATTTATCCTCTGACCTATTTTAAAATCCTTTATACTAACATAACCCAATATCAACCACCTCAAATTATGTAATAATACCACCTTAAATCATTTTATATAAAAATGAAAGGAATTACAATTAAATAATAAGTATGGGTATTTTTTTTCCTAAAACTTTAACAAAGTTGATAAAAATTTTTAGAGATAACAATTTTGAATGTTATGTAGTCGGTGGAGCTGTTAGAGATATTATAATGGGAATTATTCCAAACGAATTCGATATATGCACAAATGCTCTTACAACAGATATTAAACATATATTTAAAATTTTTAGGGATGAGCAAACTCATCTTGGATGTATAAAAATATTTTTCGAGGATACTTGGTTTGAAGTAACGACTTTTAGAGTTGAAAGTGACTATAAGAACTTCAGACATCCAGAGTTTGTAAAATTCGTAGATAGCTATAAAATCGATGCAATGAGAAGGGATTTCACAATTAATTCTATATACTCAAATGGAGTTTCACTATTGGATCCGTTAAATGGAATAGAAGATATAAATAAAAAACTTTTAAGACTAATAGGTAATAAACATTCAAAATTTTATGAAGATCCATTAAGAATTCTTAGGTGTTTAAATTTTAAATCTAAATTTAACTTCAAAATAGAATTTTCTACTCTTATTTCATTAAAAAATAACTTTCACATGATAAAATACCTAAGCAAATATAGATTACACTCTGAGTTAAATAAAATTTTTGAAAATAGATATTCTCATAAATGTATTAAATTTTTCCAATTATTAAATGGATTTCAAATAATATTTCACAGGGATTTTAAAATTTATAATTTTAATACTGCTCTAACATTATCAAATAAATTCCATATAAAACTCTTTTGCATGTTATACTTTCACTCAAATGTTGAAAAAACTATAATACCTGATTTATTAAAAGATAAATTGAATTTTAATAGATCTGAACTTCGTGAAATAAAATCAATCTTTAAAATTTTGTATATAAATAATTTTAATAATTCAAACGTATTTATCAAAAACCTAATTTTCAATTATGGATACGATTTATCATTTACAGTTTTAAACATACTTAATGTTTATTATGGACCCTCGTTCAAAAATATTTTACGTAAATTTTTTAAAATTAAATGGTCATATGAGCCAATTAAAATTTCTCATTTAAATATAACTCTGGGTAAATCTCTAGAAAACAAAAAAAATATTACTAAGTACAACAAATACTTAGTAACAATTTTACATATAAACCCTAAACTAAATAGAAAACGCATATTATTACACTTGATAAAAACTAAATTTAAACTCTAATTCCTTCCGATAAATCGAAAGAATATACATACTTTTCACTAACTTTGATATTAAATATTTTCTCAAGAGCAACTTTGTAATAATAAAGTTGTTCTTTGTATTTTTTTAAAACATTATCACTATCAGTAAATGACATTTTATCTGTTTTATAATCAACTAATATAATTTTATTATTTTCGAAAAAAAACAAATCTATTATTCCTTGTATCCTTATACTTTCATGGTCACATATTTTACTTACTTTATGTTTAATCAAAAATTCAAATTCTCTATAAATTTTCTCCCTTCGACTAACAGCTCTTAAAACCTTAGTCCCAATACTGCTGTTAAAAAACTCTAATATCTTATATTTGCTTAAGTGATTGAGATCTTCAACCTCTAAGATATTTAATTTCAACATTCTATGTATCTCTTTATCTATATAATCAATGTCTATATTAAAATTTAATTCTATATTCTGCATAAATGAATGATATAAATTTCCAATATCTAATCTACTGTAAATCTTATTTTTATTTTCGCTTAATAAATCAGGTTTTTTAAATATTATTTTATCATCACCTGTATTATTATAAATTAAAATCTTTGAAACTGAAATATTATTAGGTACATCTATACTATCCTTAAACTTATAATTAAAATTTATAATTTTATCTATATAATCTATATATCTACCAGTATTTAGAATTTTCTCTAGGTCATTTATATGTTTTCCATTATGTTTACCATCTTGCTTATCAACAAGATCATTGTAATTAAAAATATCAATATACAAACTACATTCATCAGTTGTTACAATATTATTGATATCATAATTATCACAATTATTTCTAAAATATTCACCGTCAACGTGCCTCATTAAACAATTACCTATAAAATCCAAATAGCTCCTACACTTGGTAATATCCGAAATCCTTTCAAAGAATTTCCTATCTTTACAAATTCCAATTATGAATAATTTATCCTTAGCTCTGGTAAGAGCAACATACAAAATTCTCAATTCCTCCGAAATAATATGTTTCCTAATCTTTTTCTTTATGGCAACCTTTATCAAACTTTGAGTCTCTAAGTTTTTATCATAATCTATATGGTTTATACCTATTCCAAAATCATCATCTAGTACAATTGATGAATTTATGTTTCTCATATTAAATGCTCCTGAGGTATTGCATAAAATCACAACTGGAAATTCAAGTCCCTTACTTTTATGAATACTCATAATTCTAACAACATTATCATTTTTTGATATATTCTTAGGAACCAAAATATCATCTCCGGATTTTTTAGAATTTTTTAGATATTCTATAAAATTAAACAATCCTGAAAAATTAGATAATCTAAATTCCTTGGCTTTATCAAATATAAACATTAAATTATTCTGCCTCTTTGCTCCATCATCCATAGTAGAAACGCAGAAATAATAGTTCGTGCTACTATATAGAAACCAAATAAAATCATCAATTTTCATAAAAATAGACTTTTTCCTATACAAATCTAACTTTTCTAAAAAATCTTTACATTTACTACTAAATTTATTAAACTCATCAATATTCAAATAAAAATCCTCATTTAAATACACATCTTTATTGTTATCATCCAAGTTAGTTATTGCACATACTCTTTTAATATTATTGTATAAATACTCATCCTTACCTGTAATTCTTAGATATGCAAGGTCATTATCAGAAAAATCAAATATATCACTTCTTAAAACAGTCAAAATATCAATGTCATCTAGAGGATTATCGATTATCTTAAGTAGACTTATAACAACAATCACTTCTATGGAATCAAAAAATGTATCGCCACCATCAAAATAAACTGGTATATTATTCTTTGTCAAAATTTTCTCTAAAACTAAGGATTTATCGGAAGCCCTAACATTTCTCATTAGAATGACAATGTCCCTATAATCAATCTGCCTGTATTGATTCAACTCTTTATCGAAGATTTTATGTATATTTCCACTATTACAATTTACCATTTTTTTTATATAATTCACAATTAGGTTACATTCACTTTCATCTAATTCCAAGTTCTCTTCACTTTCATCAGCACATTTAGAATTTTTATCAATAATTCCTATTCTTATTTCTCCAGGATACATATCCTCAAATTCACTATTCCCCATATAACTTAAATATTCATCACTTGTATATACTAAATTTGATACTTCAGATACCATAATATTCTTAAAAATGAAATTTATAAAATCTATTATCTGTTTCTTACTCCTATAATTGTCATATAGAAGTATCTTATTTTCAAATTTATCCACCTTATCTAATGATGTAACAGTATTATATAATTTATATTTTTCATAAAATAAATCAATCTTAGTACCTCTAAAAGAATATATACTCTGTTTAATATCTCCAACCATAAATACATTAGGAGAATCTTCTCTCTTTATCTTGCTCACCAAACATTCCTGTATATAATTAGTATCTTGGTATTCATCTATAAAAATATATTTAAACTTTTTCTTTAACTTTTTACATACAAATTCATCTTCAAGTAATTTTAAAGCAAGATGTTCCATATCGTTAAAATCTATTAAATTTTGACTTCGTTTTACCAAATCAAATCTATCTTTAAACTTGAAAACAACATCCAACAAGATATTTATAGTTGGATGCAAATTTCTAATATTTTCTATTACTTCTTCCTGTGTTTTGAAAAACACCTTCTTTTTGAGATCATCTAAAAATTTTTTAAATTTTCCTCTAATAATTTTATATTTTTCAAAATCTTTACTAGTATTTTTAGGAAATCTTAAAAATTTAAACGCATTTAGGAATTTTCTACACTGCTCATATCCATCTTTTAAAGTATAAATAAACTTTTCTAAAACCTCTAAATCGTTCAATATAATCTCATCTTCTATGATATCCAAAACAACTCTAGATTTAAAATTAATTATAGATTCCTTTATATTCAGAGATTCAAATATGTATTCTTTCCTTAAATATGATCCCCATTCAGTATTAAATATTTCATTACCAATATCAAGTGTATAAATACCCAATATATGCTCTTTAAATTTATCTATATTTGGTTTATTCAGAATAAAATTGTAAATTTGAATTATAATTTCTCTTAATCCATCATCAAAATATTTACCACCATACTTATTTACTATGGATATAAACTCCTGATTATTTTCATTATAATAGTTCATAAATACATCTTCGATAACTTCGTTGATTATAATTTTTCTCTGACTATCTTTCAAGATTTTTAAATTTTGATCCAAATCTAGCCTATAATAATTATTTTTAAGTATATCGTAACAAAACGAGTGAAAAGTTTGAATATTAGAACACGAAGATAAAAAAATCTGTTGCTCTAAATAGTCTTTATTTTCATCATTCATCTTCAACTCGATAGCTTTTAAAATTCTTTCAGTCATCTCTGAAGCAGCAGCATTTGTAAATGTAATAATTAAAAGCTCATCGATAGAAACATTATAATTCAATATCAAGTTTACTATTCTTTCAGTCAATACAGCGGTTTTTCCAGAACCTGCAGAAGCTGATACCAATAAATTACCTCTAACAAGATTAATAACGTTATTTTGACTCAAACTCCATTTCACAACTTGATCCCCTTTTTATTAAATTGAAAAACTCATCCTTACGCAGGTCAATTACTACCCTAAACTTATTAATATCTTTTGAAAATTTACATACTCCAATATAGTCACAATTTAGGCATTTATTAGAAAATTTGTTATCAAGAACAGGATAAACATCTATATTTCCTTGAAAAATCTCCCTTAATTTACATTTTATAGAATAATCCACAAAATTTAAAATATCATTAAATTCACTTTCATTTAACAATCTATCTGAAGAATCATTTTTATAAAATGATCTATCTTTTTTTAACTTAATAGGTAAAATATTAGATGATAAATTTCTAAGTAAATTTTTATCAATTAAGGATAATACTTTTATATCACTTGTAAAAATACCTTCATATCTATAATTTTTACAAACTTCTTTTAACAAATCTAATTCGTCCTTATCCTTTATATTCCGGCTATGTAGTGTAAAATAAAATATACCACATGGAATAATATTTTCATCATAAAAATCATTACAAATTTTCATTATGTACTTCATGTAAGCTATAGTCTGTATATTTAAATTTTGATATACTTTTCCATAATCAAATATCTTAACACCTGACTTATAGTCAACTATATTTATAAATATATTGTTTTTTACCTTACAAAAATCAACTCTATCTATTTTACCTGAAAACTGTACTTTTCTATTTTCAGAAATCTTTATTTCAATTTTTGAATTCTCATTTCCAATCTCAAATTCATAAAATTTATGAAAAAATTCAGATTCGCTACTATGTTTAGCAACAAAAATTATAGAGTTACTAACTATTTTTTTAATTTTATTTCCAAAAACCCTAAATTTCAAACTACTGTTTACTATATAATTTAAATTGTTATCACAAAAAATATTCTTTTTAAAATATGAATCTATAATTTCTATTATATCTAAATCACATATATTTTTAAAATCGTATGAGGTACTTATACTTTTACATATCTTCTCCATTAAAAAATGTACAAGATTACCACAATCCATAACATCAAATGAATAAATCTTTCTTTTATTTGCCTTAATTAAATAATCAATAAAATATTTAAATGGACATTTGGAATATGTTTCTATTGCTGAAATGGAAAATTTCATATTTTTATATACATAATCAACTACATTCTGACTTAAATTTGTACAGTAATTTGTTTCATTTATTTTTTTTAAAAATAAATTTATATATTTTCTGTATTTTTTATCATTACCATAAAATTTACATACATCTAAAAAGATTTCATTAAATTCTAGATTATCCCTCATTTTTAAAAATATATTATTCAAAGTCTCTCTTTCAGAAGATATATCATTTAAACTAAACTCCCTAAAGATATTACTATTATTTTTTTCAATAATTTGGGGAAATATTTTCTTTATTCTAGAAATTATTATAGATGGACTGAGAGAAGTCCCATCCATACTTGAAATTGGATAACTAATATACAAAAATTCAGTTGGAATATTAAGAGATGAATAAGTTAAATATCTTTCAGACGAGTTTTTATCCATGTTAGTACCTGGTAACTCTAACCCTATATAATTAAAATACTGTTTTTCGAAGTCGCTTAATAGCCCTTCCGTTTTATGAATTTTGGGGAAATTTGTTGATGTACAACATATGACAAATAAAGCCTTATACCTTCCAACCATCAAACGCGTAACATCTCCTATAATTACCTCATCCAATCTCATCGGAACCTGTGATATTTCAATCTTTAAAAAAGAACTGGTTAAAATTTCTCCAAAATCTGAAAAACTTATAATTTCATCTTTAAAAATATCATTCATTTCATCAAAAATAGTAAATATGGCATTTACAGTCTGGTTTATCTGATCCACATATGCAAAATGACCCTCATTTCTAAAATCGTTACAAATATCTTTAATTTTTTCAAGTACAGAATTTTCATCAAGAAATTCACAAATTTTAACTATGAAGTAACTCACGCTATGATCTTCTTTAACATAAGAAAACAGTTTAATCAAAGGAACAACTATCTTAATTCTCAATTCTTCAATATATTCGATATCAATATTTAAATTATTTCTTCTACCTGACATAGCATATTTTATCTTACTACTTTCAGTAAATTTTTTTGTCCATTTATATCCATTTATACCATTTTCTATTGCAAAGTTTTCAAGAAGAAAAATATCTTCTTTATCAATATTTACTAAGCCACTTTTCATATATTTAAATAAAGAGCCATAAGAAAAGTTGTAATTAAATATATCAAATATTGAAGTTAAAAATATTACAAAAATATTAGATCTAATATCATTTTTTTTGTCAATAAAATATGGAATTTTAAATTCCTCAAAATAAACTTTTATAAAACTTTCATAGTATTCAATATCCCTGCATATAACTCCAATTTCTCTATATCTATACCCCTTCTCCAAAATAAGATTTCTTATTTCTTTACAAAGCTCTTCGACTTCATGAAAATTATTTATACATTTATTTATACATATATTTATACAAGGTTTATTATAAACTTGATATTTATATTTAAGATAATTATCATCTAAATGTTTTAATTCAATATTTTTAGCTGAATTATCTAAAAAAATATCTTCTATATCAAAGCATCCTTTTTCAAATAGTATATTTAAAACTTTATTTTTTATATTTCTAGTATGAGAATATATTAAATTATTGCTATTATCAAAAGTCAGAGATAAATTCACTTCACTTGCTCTATTTAAAATTATTTTTAAAAACTCATATTGATGGTATGTTAAAATTTCAAATCCATCTATGTAAAATTTATAACCATTGAATATTTCCTTATTATTTTTTATTATGGAATTAGCTATAGTCATATCATCAAGAGGATCTAAATATTTTTGGTTGATAAAACTCTCATATCTATCATTTATAGTAATAAAATCTTTAAGCTTTCTATAAAATTCATTATTCTTATCTAACCTACATAATATCTTTTCAATATCTGAGTATTTAACATTAAAACTTTTAAAATCTATTAAAACAGATAATATGTCATCAGAAAGATTCATCCAATTTTTCGATTTAAAATAAACCAACTCTTTTTCAACACTTTTAAGCACGTAATTTATTAATAAATTTTTTCCAATATCAGATATTCTTTGTAATTTAAATTTCTTATATTTATTCAATATCTTAGAAGTTAATTTCTTAAAATCCATAATCTCAACTCTTAAGAATATTTGTTCTCCAAAATAGTTAATTAATCTATTCTCAATATCAAAAGTACTATGACTTGGCACAAAAATTACAATATTACTTTGAATACTATTTTTAATATCATCAAAAATATAATTTGTTTTCCCATACCCTTTTTTTGAGTGAATAAACCTAAACTTCAATTTTATATTCTCCTTTAAATCATAAAAAAAGCACCTAGCTATCAAAGTAACTAGGTACTAACGTGGCGGAGAAAGAGGGATTTGAACCCTCGCATCGGTTTCCCGACCTACGCCCTTAGCAGGGGCGCCTCTTCAACCACTTGAGTATTTCTCCAAAATTTCAATACAAACAATGGCGGAGAGAGTGGGATTCGAACCCACGGTACGCTATCAACGCACGCCGGTTTTCAAGACCGGTGCCTTAAACCACTCGACCATCTCTCCGCATCTACATCAAGAATTATATCAATATTATGCATACTTGTCAATTTTTTTATTCATTATTAATCAAACTTTTTATCTTAGATATATAGCTCTCCTTGAAAAAATTATCTCTATATTGACTTCTGTAATATTTCTGTTTTTCTATTGATATTAGTGAAAATTTAAGCTGGTAGGTAACAATATCTACAAATCTATCTTTTAATGTAGAACTTCCACTATTTAAAATATCATTAACTAAATTAGTATACACCCCTCTAAAATAATCACTAAAAATATTATCTAATACCTCTTGATTTAAAGCGAATTTCCTCAAAGAATCCAAGTCATTTATTTCATCATATAAAAATCCATAATACCCTGGTGAATATTTTATCCTTTCATTACTTTCATCAATAATCTCAATCTCACCATAAGTATTTCTCATTTTTTCCAATTGCAACTCATCTACAACTACAAAATGATTCTGCAATTCAACTATCATATCATTTTTCTTTATATAATCAATGTTATGATCCTCAATTATGGTATTGACCAATTCTTCATAAACATCTTTATATCTCTCAGGTATATTATAAAGCAAATCATCTTCATAAAATGCAAGTGCATACAAATCGGCTGGATAATTAAATTTCCTAAATAAAAAGTCATGTTTTATTCTGTACGTTTTCCTATTATCTCCCACAATATTTAAATTTTTTACTCTCTCTATTCTTAAAGCGAAATCCTCCCTCAAAGTAGGCTTGTATTTAGAATATAGTATCTGTTTTAAACAAATAATCTTATCCTTTATAGAGAATTTATGATTATCTAATATATTAAAAACTTCTTTAACATACTGTCTATATAGATCTCCAGATATCTCTTGAAGTATATAATCATGAAAAGCAAAATCAATCAATTCTTCCTCATTTTTTATACTGTTGTACAAATATCCATAATCATCACCTTTGTAAGTGTAGTAAGAAACATTAGAAATTAAATAATCATTTTCATTGAATTCATTTGCATAGTATATCTCGTCTCTAAACTTAATAACAAAATCATTAGCCTTAGTCCTATATACTCTAACCTTTAAGTAAATATCTTCATAGTTCTTATTTACTAATCTCATCTCATATGCAAACTCTGATAAATCATGCTTTATACCGTTATAAATTCTACTATCTAAATTCGTATTTAAAACTATGTCCTTAATAATTGACATTTCATTATCTGATAAATTAATTTCCTTAGCCTCAAGACCATTAGTGGACATTTCCTTAACATAAGTATCAAATTTAAACGTACCTAGAAATCCATCAAAATAATCTTCTCTCACATACAATCCACCATATATGTACACCTCTTCGGGATTTTGATATTCCTGAAACTGATCTATATAAATTAGCCTATCTTTATCTATACTATAAATATTTATATTGTCCTTAAAATAATTATTTCTATTTAAAAACGCAATGTTTTCATAATTACTTGTATCTATATCATTAAAACTGAAATCATCATTATAAACTTTTATGTACCTATCATCTCCAACTCTTATTATACCTTTATCATACGAATAAACTCTTTTTGTAAGATTTTCAAAATTATAAAAAATCGATATAACAATAAATAAAATAGGTATAGCAATAATTATAAAAACATTTTTTAAAGAAGCCTTCATCTGATGTTAACCCTCCACAAATATACGAAAAATTATTTGGCATTAGGTCTCAAAATTTCTAATCCTCCAAAATAATTCCTTAAAACCTGTGGCAAAACTACACTTCCATCCTCTCTTTGGAAATTTTCAAGTATAGCCGCAAATGTCCTACCAACAGCAAGCCCTGATCCATTCAATGTATGTACAAATTTAAGTGAAGAATCGACGTCACTTCTATACCTTATATTACATCTTCTTCCTTGGAAACTCTCAAAATTGCTACAACTAGATATCTCAACATATCTTCCATAACTTGGCATCCAAACTTCTATATCGTATTTAAATGCCTGAGAAAATCCCAAATCTCCTTTACATACCTTAACAACTCTATATGGTATATTTAAATCTCTTAATAAACCCTCCGCATCATTTAATAATTTTTCTAATTCCAAATATGAGTTTTCCTCCGTACAAAACTTTACTAACTCCACTTTATTAAATTGATGTTGCCTTATAAGTCCTCTAGTATCCCGTCCAGCTGATCCAGCCTCGGACCTAAAACATGCACTATAAGCCACAAATTTTAAAACTTTGCTATCTTTCCCAAAATTTATTATTTCATTTCTATAAAAATTAGTTATTGGAATTTCAGCTGTTGGTATCAGTAAATAATTACTTCCCTTAATTGAGAAAGCATCATTTTCAAATTTTGGTAACTGTGCAGTACCCGTAAAGCTTTCTCTATTTGCTAAAAACGGAGGAAAAATTTCAGTATATCCGTTTTCTTGGGTGTGTTTATCTAAAAAATAATTTATAAGCGACCTTTCAAGCCTAGCACCCAATCCTTTATAAAATACAAACCTGGAACCAGTAACCTTAGAACTCCTCTCAAAATCTAAAATATCTAAATTTTTAGCAATATCCCAATGTGGTCTGACCTCAAAATTAAATTCTTTTATATTCCCCCATTTTCTTATTTCTACATTAAAATCATCATCATTACCCTCTGGAACATCCTCATGAGGCAAATTAGGTATCCTTAACATTATGTAATCAATTTTTTCATCTAAACCATAAATTTCATTATCTATGTTTTTAATTTTTTCTCCAACATCCCTCATTTTTTTTAATAAATGCTCAACATCTTCATTATTCTTTTTAAGAGAAGGTATTAAAGCTGATGTTTCGTTCCTTTCTTTTTTGAGAGTTTCGACTTCCAAGATCATCTCTTTTTTAGCATTATAAAGGTTAACTAAATCATCAATCATTTTTAAAGAAAAGTCTTCTCCTCTATTCGTTAATTTTTTTTTGACCAATTCCTTATTAAATAAAATAAATTTCAAATCTAACATATAAACTACCTCCACTTAAGTTAAATATTTTTTTTAAATACCACCTAATATATTTGCTAATAGCATTGAATTATCCATTCAAAGTGTAAATCTAAGTAAATTTAAAAACCACCAATGAATAAAACCCACTACTTAAATGTGTATACAATTAATTATTTTACAAAAATATACTACTAAATAATCTACACTTTATAGCATAAATTTATACATAACATGATATTTTATGGAACATACAATAACGTATTATTTATGCAATACATCAAAAGATACTAGATTAACAAAATCTAGTATCTTTAATTATTCATTATGCCACTGACCTAACTTTTAACATATATCATCACAATATTTCAAAAGTCTAATATATTTGTTATTTACAATACATCTCTCCGAATGATGATACTTTATAGAATTCAAAACTTCAAAAGAATAATCAAACTCCCTAAGCATATCAAAACTATACCTAGAATGATTAAAATATTTAACTATCCTTTCTCTATTTATAAAAAACACAACTTTTCTAAACAACTTTTTACGAGAAATTAACACAACGATAGGTTTTACAAACATATTTATCTTAGAAAAACTCTTTCCAATATCGTGTAGCAAACACATTTTAACTGCAATTTCTAGCTCATCATTACATATATTAAAATCTTTAAACACTTCAAGACACTTTTTCGCTACCCTTATTGAATGTTGCTTTTCTGTCTTCAAAAGCTCGTTAAAACACAACAGCTCTCTATCGTTTAAATAACTTCCAATAAAATCCACATCAACTCTTCTAAAAAAGCTTAACATATATATAAAAAATTGTTTTATCCTATACAAATACTCACTCTACCTTACAAACACAAACTAATATTCGTGTATAACCAAACTTTAATAATTCCAAAACACAAGGGGCATATGTCTCAAAACACATACCCCTACAATGTGGTGGAGATAAAGGGACTCGAACCCTTGACCCCCTGCGTGCAAGGCAGATGCTCTCCCAACTGAGCTATACCCCCATGGTGGATCTTCAGGGACTCGAACCCCGGACCGACCGGTTATGAGCCGGTTGCTCTAACCAACTGAGCTAAAGATCCAAATAATAAACAACCTACAGTGTCAATTATAATACATTAAATGTAAGTTGTCAATAGTATTTTAATATTTTATCTTACCTACCGCTATCACTTTTTCATTATTACCAGTTTTCATTAATTTAACACCAAGTGAACTTCTACCAATTTTAGATACATCTTCAGCCTTTATTCTTATACCTACTCCATTCGAGTTAACCAGCATTATATCATTACATTCGTTTACAACTGTAGCACACGATACTCTACCAGTTTTTTCGGTAACTTTATATGTCTTTATACCCTTACCACCTCTATTTTGAATGGGGTAGAATTTTAGATTAGTTCTTTTACCATACCCATTTTCACTTATAATCATCAAATCTTCACCCTCAGTTGCAATGTCCATAGCAACCAAAGAATCATTACTTCTCAGTGTAATTGCCTTAACTCCAGTAGCAGTTCTCCCCATAGATCGTATGTTTTTTTCACTAAATATGACAGCATATCCTGCACTGGTGACCATAACAATATTAGCATCTCCCTTTGTCATCTTTGCATTTAAGAATTCATCTCCATCCTTAATTCCTATTGCAATTAATCCATTTTTTCTTATCTTTGAAAATTCAGATGATTTAGTCTTCTTTATTAACCCAAACTTTGTGGACATTAAAACATATCCATCTTGATCCAATGTTTCTAAACATAACACAACCTGTACTTTTTCATTTCCACCAAGCTGTATCAAATTAACTATATTTATTCCCTTTGCAATTCTGGAAGCATCAGGTATTTCGTAAGCCTTTATGCTATACACACGTCCTAAGTTTGTAAAAAATAGTAAATTATGATGAGTGGAGGTATAAAAAATATTTTTTATGAAGTCATTTTCTTTCATAGTCATAGTTTGCATTCCTCTACCTCCTCTTCTCTGACTAGAGTATGTATTTGAAGACATCCTTTTTATGTAACCATCATGAGTCAAAGTTATTACTATATCTTCTTTTTGAATTAAATCATCCTTTTCCATACACACTTCTGAAGACAGTGCATCTATGGTAGTTCTTCTATCATCACCATATTTATCTCTTATATATATTAATTCTCGTTTTATTAAATCTAATAAAACATTTTCATTGTCCAATATATCCCTTAATTCATAAATTAAATTAATTTTCTCGGATAGTTCTTCATCTATTTTATCTCTTTCAAGAGCCGTAAGCCTCCTTAACCTCATTTCTAATATCGAATTAGCTTGAATATCGGTTAAATTAAACTTATCCTTAAGACTATTCCTAGCAATTTCTGTAGTTTCAGAAGATTTTATTATGGAAATTATTTCATTTATGTTGTCCAGAGCAATTTTATATCCTTCAAGTATGTGTTTTCTATGCTCAGCTTTACTAAGATCATATGTAGTTCTCCTAGTAACTACATCCTTTTGATGAATTAGATAGAAATTTAAAATCTCTTTTAAATTTAAAACTTTAGGCTCATTTTCAACAAGTGCTAACATTATTACCCCAAAAGTATCCTGGAGCTTTGTTAATTTATAGAGCTGATTCAATAAAATTTGGGGATTTGAATCTTTTTTAAGTTCTATTACTATTCTCATACCATCTCTATCTGACTCATCTCTTAAATCACTTATACCTAATATTTTTTTATCTCTTATTAAATCTGCTATATGCTCTATTAACTTAGCCTTATTGACTTGATAAGGCAATTCTGTTACAATGATGGCGTTCTTGCCGTTAACCTCATCTATCAAAACCTTAGATCTGACTATTATCTTTCCTCTTCCAGTTTCATAGGCATCTCTTATTCCAGAATTCCCTACTATAACTCCCCCTAGAGGAAAATCAGGTCCCTTCACATATTTCATTAAATCTTGTATGTTTACATTATCGATCCCATTATCTATTATGTATACAATGCTATTTATTACCTCTATCAAATTGTGTGGAGGTATATTAGTAGCCATTCCAACAGCTATACCAGATGATCCATTAACTAATAAATTTGGAAATCTACTTGGTAAAACTACAGGTTCCTTCTCAGATCCATCATAGTTATCCATAAAGTCTACTGTATCCTTGTTTATATCACCTATCATTTCAACAGTAATAGGACCTATTCTAGCTTCTGTGTAACGCATTGCGGCAGCAGAATCTCCATCTACAGATCCAAAATTACCATGGCCATCTACAAGAGGATTTCTCATGGAAAAATTTTGTGCCATACGTACAAGGGCATCATAAACAGAAGCATCACCATGAGGATGAAAATTAGCCAAAACGTCTCCTACAATCTTAGCACTCTTCCTGTATTGTTTATCTGGATATAAAGATAAACTATGCATTGAGTACAATATTCTTCTGTGTACAGGTTTCAACCCATCTCTAATATCAGGTAGAGCCCTCCCAACTATTACACTCATAGAATATTCCATATAGCACTTTTTCATCTCACTGCCTATATCTACAGGTATTATCTTTCCTTGATTATTTTCCATAACAATCTCCTAATCATATATCTAAGTTTATGACACTTTTGGCATTATTTTGGATAAAATCTCTTCTTGGTTCTACCCTATCTCCCATTAAAATTGAAAATATTTCATCTGCATAATTTGCATGCTCAATAGTTACTTTGAGTAAAGTTCTCGTTTTGGGATTCATAGTAGTATCCCATAGTTGATCTGGATTCATTTCACCTAGTCCCTTGTACCTTTGAACAATAACATTTTCTTTTCCTATTTCTAACAATTTTTTATTAAGCTCTTCTTCTAAATAACAATAATACATATTTTTACCACTTGTTATTTTATATAGAGGTGGTCTTGCAATATATACAAATCCATTTTCTATTACTTTAGGTACATATCTATACAAAAATGTTAAAAGTAAAGTTCTTATGTGGGAACCATCTACATCAGCATCTGTCATTATTATTATTCTATTATACCTTATTTTTTCCAAATCAAAATCATCTCCAATACCACATCCAAGAGCTGTTATCATGCATTTTATGGTATCAGATCCAAGTATTTTGTATATTCTTTGTTTCTCAACATTCATTATCTTACCCTTTAAGGGAAGAATAGCTTGAAATCTCCTATCTCTTCCCTGTTTTGCCGATCCACCAGCTGAATCTCCCTCAACTATATATATTTCACACTCTTCAGGATTTTTGGAAGAACAATCAGCAAGCTTTCCTGGTAAAGATGTTCTATCTAAAACTGATTTTCTTGTAATTTCACGTGCTTTTCTCGCAGCTTCACGGGCTTTATAAGCTAGAATTGCCTTATCACAGATTATTTTACCTATATTGGGATTCTCATTTAAAAACTCTGAAAAATATTTAAAAAATAAGTTATCTACTATACCCCTTACTTCAGTATTTCCTAGTTTGGTTTTTGTTTGACCTTCAAATTGAGGATTTGGCATTTTAACAGACAGCACACATACTATACCTTCTCTTACATCCTCCCCTGTTAAGTTTTTTATATCATCTTTTCCTTCTTTTACGTAGCTAAATCTTTTTGCATAATCATTAATACATCTAGTCATTGCAGTTTTAAAACCTATTAAATGAGTACCTCCCTCTTGAGTAAAAATATTATTTACATATGTCAAAATATTTTCATTATAAGCATCAGTATATTGTATAGCTATTTGGATATTAATATCGTTCTTGTTCATCTCAAAATATATAATTTCATCAAATAGAACCTGCTTGCTTTTACTTATGTGTTTTACAAATTCACCTATTCCTCCTCTGTAATAAAATTCCTCTTCTCTTTCGTTTTTTTTATCCATTAATTTGATTTTGATACCTGCATTTAAAAAAGCCAATTCTCTAAATCTTTGACCTAAAACTTCAAAATCGAATTCTAAGGTATCTTTAAAAATCTCATCATCTGGTAAAAAATACGTCTCAGTACCCGTATCAGTAGATTTACCTACTTTCTCCACATCTTTTATAGGTTTTCCTCTTTCATATTCTTGAAGATATATGAAACCATCTCTTTTCACCTTAACATAGCATCTTCTTGATAACGCATTTACTACAGATGCACCAACCCCATGTAATCCTCCCGAGATTTTATATCCATTTCCATCAAATTTTCCACCAGCATGTAGTACTGTCATAATAACTTCAAGAGTTGATTTTTTTAGTTTTGGATGCCGTCCAACTGGAATACCTCTTCCATTATCGCACACTGAAACAGAATTGTCCTCATTTATAACAATATCAACTTCGGTACAAAAACCAGCTAAAGATTCATCTATACTGTTATCTACAATTTCATAAACTAAATGATGCAATCCCTTTTTCGATGTATTACCTATGTACATTCCAGGTCTCTTTCTTACAGCTTCAAGACCTTCAAGAACCTCTATTTGACTTTCATCGTAATTATTACTTCCCAATCAAAATCCCTCCATATTACATACTTTAATTTTAAAATTCATAAATCCTCTTTATCAAAGTATTAGATGAAATCGGAGATAAAAATATTTTACTGTTCTTGTCAATTTCAGTTAATATCATAGATTTTCTCAAATTGTCACATAGATCAGACACAAAACCATCTTCATCAGATATTCTTAAAAAATCCCTACTATCTACACAACATAAAGTAGTATTAATAGAAAATATACCTATTATATCCTTAGTCCTAACACTCGTATCAAAACTTAATTGCAAATACATTTCAAAAACCTCCCTATAAAATTTTTCCATCTTCTACATCAAATATTTTAAATGAATTAAGTATTTTTTCCTGTAATTCAGTACACGTTATAAATGTTTGAGTATTATCAACAGAATTTAATATAAAATCTCTTCTACTTTTATCTAGTTCAGATAATATATCATCCAATAACAGTATAGGATGGTTATTAGTTAACTTTTTAATTATTTCAATTACTGCAAATTTTATTGAAATAACCGCACTACGCTGTTGTCCTTGAGATGAATAATTGTACATTTGCTTACCATTTAGGTACACTTTAAAATCATCCCTATGTATTCCTATGGTAGAAAATTTTTTTACTTTATCAATTTTTCTATTTTTTCTAAGTATATCAAGAATAATGTCAGTTATATTACAATCATTACAAAAACTTTTTAAGCTTCCGTGCAAGAAGTTTATATATTCTATATTAAGTTTTTCCCTAAAATTAGATATTCTTTCATGTAACTTATAAGATATATCTTTCAGGATATTTATGTATTCAATCCTTCTACATATTATAAAACTACTGTAAATGGAAATTTTTTCATCATAAATATCTAAAAGTGTCTCATCTATAGGATGTTTCTTTAGTAAAGAATTTTTCATATTGAGTAATTTATTATAACTAATTATGTATCTTAAATACTTATTATTAATCTGGGAAATACTCATATCTAAAAACTTTCTTCTAATTGGGGGAGACTCTTTTATTAATTTTAAATCTTCCGGAGAAAACATTATAGATTTAACATATCCTAAAAATTCTGATATTTTTAAAACTTTCATACTATTAACAAAAATTCTTTTTTTATTAATAGTATCTATAAATACTCCTACATTTAAATTTTTACTATTTTCCAAAATCAGGCTAGCATTTATATTAGTATTATCTTTATTAAATGTTATTAAATCTATATTTTTATTTGTTCTATGTGATTTTAAAAATGATAAAAAGTATATACTTTCAAGTATGTTGGTTTTACCTTGACCATTTTTCCCAATAAAAACATTTACGCTTTTGTTAAAACTTACATCTAAGGACTCATAATTTCTAAAATTTTTTAAACTTAATTTTTGTAAATACATAAATTCCTCAATAATAAATTTCAAAGTATTAAAATAGATTAGAAATATAATAACATTAATAATAATTATTATTTAGATTATTAAATAATGAATCTCACTGGTAGTATCATATACTTTGAGTTAACATTTTTATTACCTTTTATTATACAAGGTGTTATATTATTATTAAATTCTAGTCTTATTTTTTCATCTTCAATAGCTTTTATTGCATCCATAAGATATCTTGAATTAAAAGCTATATCTAAATCAATACCATCCTTTTTTATACTTATTTCTTCTCTTAATTGTCCAAATTGAGAATTAGATTTTAAAATAATTTTTTCATTTAAAATTTCCAACTTTACCAAATTGGTGTTTTTATCCCTAGTTAAAAGAGTCGACCTTTCTAATCCATTTATGAAATCATATTTAGACAAAATTACTGATAATTTGTTATTTTTGGGAATTATAGATTCATATTTTATAAAATCTCCCTGAAGAAGTCTTAATACTATCTTATCTTCGCCTATTTTTAACATCATAAAATTATTAGTAATGTACATATCTATCATTTCATCATTTTCTTTTAGTATTTTGTTTACTTCATTCAAAATTTTAGCTGGAACTACTATGTTTATATTTAAAACACTATCTATAATTTCACTTTTTAGCGCTAATCTAAATCCATCCAAAGCTACAAAAGTTAAAATATTGTTCTTTATATTGATTAATACTCCAGTAATAATTCCTTTAGATTCATCAAAAGAAGCTGAAAAAGTAGTACTTTTTATCATATTTTTTAAAATATTTTGTTTTATAGATATCTTATTGTCTAGATTTAAGCTTGGTATTTTAGGTTGTTCTTCAGAATTCAAATTAACTAGATTAAATTCCACGTTACCACTCGATATAATTACATTATTGTTATTGTTCTTGTCATTTTTTATTTCAACTTTATTATTAGGCAATCTCTTTATTATCTCTCCAAATAATCTTGAATCTAATATTAAGTTTCCTTCATTAATCACATCAGTATAAAGTTTTGTTTCTATTGACAAATCAGTATCCATACCTATCATTGTTAAAATATTATCAAATACTTGAATAAATATACAAGTGAAAATAGGAGAATTTGATTTATTTGTTATTGCTCTTTGTACTATATTTATTTTTTCTATTAAATCATTTTTATTGCAATAGAACTTCATTATTAAACACTTCCTTTAAAATAATAAATAAAAAATATAATAATTAGTAATAATAGTTGTTAGTTTTGTTTAAAAATAACAAATCAAGCTACAAATAAGATTTATTTTAATTTAATTATGTTCAACATTAATTTAAAATAATGTTGATAACTATGATGTAAAAATTCAAAAAAAAAAGAAAAGTATATTATGAACAAAAAAAAAAAAACTTATAAACAAAAAGTATAAATTATTTATTATTTATTATTTTGTTTGATAGTTCCTCGATTATACTATTAAATTCTTTGTCTGATTCTACCTTATTCAATATTTTTTCATATGCATGTATAACTGTGGTATGATCCCTTCCACCGAAGTTCTCACCAATTTTAGGTAAAGACAAATCAGTTAATTTACGACATAGATACATAGCTATTTGTCTTGGAAATGCTATATTTTTGGTTCTCCTTTGAGACTTTAATGTTTCCATGTCTAGATCAAAATAGTTAGCAATAGTTTCTTGAATATACTCTATGGTTATACTTCTGGGATTCTTAGAATTTATTAAATCTTTTAAAGCTTCTTTTGCTAAGTCAAGGGTAACAACACTGTTGGTAAGATTTGTGTATGCAACAACTCTAAGTAAGGCTCCTTCTAATTCCCTTATATTTGATTTTATCTTGGTTGCTATGTATATTAAAATTTCATTTGGAATATTTAATTTATCAACATCTGCTTTTTTTCTCAGAATGGCTATTCTTGTTTCGTAATCAGGTGGTTGTATATCTGCTATAAGCCCCCATTCAAATCTAGAGCATAACCTTTCTTCAAGAGTCTTTATTTCTTTTGGAGGTCTATCACTAGAAAGAATTATCTGTTTATTAGATTCGTGAAGTGTATTAAATGTATGAAAAAATTCTTCTTGTGTTCGTTCTTTACCCGCAATAAATTGAACATCATCAATCAATAAAACGTCTACATTTCTATATTTGTTCCGAAATTCAATATTCTTATCATCCTTTATTGCACTTATAAGTTCATTTATAAACTTTTCAGATGTTACATAAACCACTCTCAAATTAGAATTATTTTCATTGATTAAATGCCCTATAGCATGCATTAAATGGGTTTTTCCAAGTCCAACGCCACCATAAATAAACAGTGGATTATAAGCTTTTGATGGAGAGTCGGCAACAGCTAAAGATGCAGCATGAGCAAATCGATTACTATTACCCACAACAAATGTTTCAAACGTATATTTATTATTTAGACTCGTGATTGAATTATTAAGATATATGTTAGATGCATCACTTCGAGAAGTATTTTTCTTAAGTGAATTATTTTTATTTTGTATCTTAAAATTTTCCTTAAGAGTTACATTTATATTTAAAGTTTTATTTGTAACTGATTTAATAGTTCTTTCCAATATATCTAAATATCTCAAATTTATAGTTTCGAGTATCAAGGAGTTATTGCATCCTATAATGATTTTAGAGTCAGATAAAAAAAGCACCTCAATATCTGAAAACCAAGTATTAAAACTTATATCGGATAAAGATTTTTTTAATTCAGATAAAATATCAATCCACAAATCATTATGATTAGAATCCATAATAACTACCTCCAAAAATACAAAATTTAAAATAAATAAATTAACAATTAAATATAAACAGATACTAAGTGTGGATATTATTAAAAATATTAATGTATGTAATACTTAAGCAATAATATATTATAAACATGTTAAGATTGAAATATTATCCCTGTAATATAGTATGATTGATTAATTTATACACAAAATTATCAACATAAATTTTTGTTTATAGTTCTGTGTATAAATAGTAAAATTATCAACAAATTAAGAACATAATATCATAATAAAACTTTAATATTCAACTCATTTTATTTTCTTTAAAATTAGATTATTGTTTTATTTGTGTGAGTTTTGTATATTGACATGTTGAACTTAAAAAGATATAATTTTTCTAATACTGAGAGAAATATTTGTAGAACGAGGTGATTGCATGTTTATGACATATCAGCCGAAGAAAAGGCAGAGAAAGAGGGAGCATGGATTTAGGAAGAGAATGAAAACTGCTTCTGGTAGAGCTGTTATAAGAAGAAGGAGATTAAAAGGAAGAAAGAGATTGACTCATTAACATATTTTTCAGTAGAGGCACTTTATTGTTCTTGATTATTGTGCCTCTTTGGGTGTTTGAGAAGGTTTTTTCTAAGTAAGCTAGTTTTATTATGAAGGTACATAAGATACATAAAAATTATGATTTCAGAATTGTATACGGTAAAGGAAAGGTTTTTCATAATAATTTGTTTGTCATGTGTGTCCGTAGAAACAAGAGAAATCTCGAGAAAAACCGTTTAGGAATAAGTGTAAGTAAGAAGGTTGGCAAAAGTGTAATCAGAAATAGAGTGAGAAGGCTTGTTTATGAGGTATATAGATTGAATTTACATAGATTAAGAACGGGTTATGATATAGTATTCATAGCACGCGTTAATGCTAAAAATAGAAAGTATATCGAAATTGAGAGTAATGTAGTTGATTTATTAAGAAAGGGGTTTGTTTTCTATGGTGAAGAATAGGCTTCCTATAGCAATTATAACATTATATAGAAAATATATCTCTCCACTTTATTCTCCAAGATGTAAGTTTTATCCTACATGTTCTATGTATGCAGTACAAGCTTACAAAAGGTATGGATTTTTTAAAGCTACAGCACTAATTATTATAAGGATACTAAAATGTAATCCTTTTTCGGGAGGCGGGATCGATTATTTAAAATGAATGTTGTTTTTGATTTTGAGTGAAATTGAGTAATAGATAAAATTGAGGGTAGGTGGATTATTTACTTTGTTTGATAGTATAATAAATGTACTAATTCGTGGATTCGAGAGTTTGCACGAGATAGTATTTAAAATTATTCCTAATGTTAATTTATCGTATGGACTTACGATTATATTATCTATAGTAATTGTCAAAGCAATTACTTTACCATTGTACATGAAGCAGGTTAAAACAACTAAAATACTTCAAAAAATCCAACCTGAACTTCAAAAAATTCAAGTAAAATATAAGTCAGATCCACAAAAACAACAGCAGCAGATGTTACAATTATATAAAGATTATAAAGTGAGTCCTTTGTCAGGGTGTCTTCCAACTCTCATACAACTACCGATATTGTTAATATTTTTTCAGTTATTTTTGAGATTACCTGGTATACATGAGAATACTATTTCATTTTTGTGGATTCCAGATTTGTCAGCAAGAGATCCATATTTTATATTGCCATTTCTGGCAGTTGTTACGGGTTTTATTCAAGGAAAGTTAAGTATACCAGTTTCCAGTGATAATAAGGATCAGGCTCAGCAGAGTAGAGTTATGAATATTGTTTTATCTGTAATGCTTGGAGTTTTTACAATATCAGTTTCATCGGCAGTAGGTATATATTATGTTTTTAGCAATGTTATATCTATAATGATTAGTTTGGTTATAAATAAGTTATTATTGAAAGGTGAATGATTGTTTTAAAGATTAGATTATTATGAATTTGGGTTGTTATGTTTGACAACCCATTTTTTATTATCAGGGAGGTTATAATTAAGATGAATACAATAGTTGGGTTATCAACAGCTATTTCAAATAGTGCTATTAATATAATTAGACTTTCTGGAAATTCAAGTTTAAAAATAATAAACAAAATATTCCAGACGAAGGATGGTTTAAAAAATAATGAGATAAAACATGGATTTATAAAATACAAAGGAGAGTTGTTTGATGAAGTTATGGTTAGTTTTATGAAATCGCCCAGAAGTTATACTGGTGAAGATGTTATTGAAATAAATTGTCATGGAGGTATAGTTGTTACGAATAGAATACTGAATTTATTAATAAACTTAGGAGCTAAAATGGCAGAACCTGGTGAATTTACAAAGAGAGCTTTTCTAAATGGTAAAATTGATTTAACAAAGGCAGAATCTATAATTGATTTGATAAATGCAAAATCTGATTTTGAATTAAAATGTGCACTAAACCAAAAAAATGGTAATTTGTATAGAAGATTAACTTTAATAAAGGAAAAATTAATAAATATTTTATCTAATATTGAGGTGATGATAGATTTTGAAGATGAGATCAGTGAATCTTATAAATCAAGTATAGAAGAAAATATATCTGATATAGTTGCAAATATACAAGAAATTTTAAAATATAAAGATCAAGGTATATTAATAAAAAATGGTATACAAACATGTATAGTTGGCAAACCAAATGTTGGAAAATCATCCCTTTTAAATTATTTCTGTAAGGATATAAAGGCTATTGTTACAGATATTCCTGGAACTACCAGGGATATTGTTGAGGAAACTGTAAATTTAGGAGATATAATTTTAAATATATCGGATACTGCAGGAATTAGGAAAAGTGATGATGTTATTGAAAATATAGGAATTGAAATGGCCAAATCCAAGATAAATGAAAGTAATTTAATATTATTCGTTTTAGATTCAACTAAAGATATGGAAAAAGAAGATTTAGAAATATATGAATTAGTTAAAGAAAAAAATATAATTTTTTTACTAAATAAGTGTGATACTGTGAGAAAATTACACGATGAAGATGTGATATCTAAATTTAATATATTCAAAGATAATTTAGTTAATATATCAGTTAAGAATAATATTGGTTTTGATAAATTAGAAAAATTAATAAAGTCTAAATTTATGTTAAATGATATAGAGTTTGATACTGATTCTATAATAATAACTAATATGAGATATATTGAAATATTTAATAAGTGTTTAAGTTCATTAAATGATGCTATGTATGCTTTAAAAAAAGATATAACACTGGACGTTATATCTATAGATATTCAAAGAACATTAAAATATATAATGAATATTACGGGTGAAGATGTAAGTGAAACTATAATAAATAATATTTTTTCTAAGTTTTGTATAGGAAAGTAGGTAAAATTGTGTATATAAGAGGAAAATTTGATGTTGTAGTAATTGGTGGAGGACATGCAGGGATAGAAGCATCTTTGGCATGTTCACGTATGGGAATAAGAACATTATTAATAACTTTGAATTTAGACTCCATTGGGTTTATGCCCTGCAATCCTAGTATTGGAGGAACGGCAAAAGGGCATTTGGTTAAAGAAATAGATGCATTGGGTGGACAAATGGGAATTGCTGCAGATGAGTGTGTTATACAAGCTAGAATGTTAAATGAATCCAAGGGTCCAGCTGTGCACTCATTAAGATTTCAAGTAGATAAATTAAAATATCAAATTTTTATGAAAAATATCTTAGAAAATCAGGAAAACTTGACACTAGTTCAAGGAGAAGTAAAAAAATTGCACATTGAAAATAATACTATAAAGGGGGTAATATTAACAACAAGTTCATATTTTGAAGCTAAATCTGTTATAGTATGCACAGGAGTTTATTTAAATTCAAAGGTTATAATAGGAGAAAATATATTTGATTGTGGACCAAATGGATTGGCTAATTCTAAATTTTTAACACATACATTCTTAGATTTAGGCATGAATATAAGAAGATTTAAAACTGGGACTCCAGCCAGAATAAGAAAACAAAGTATAAATTTTACAAAAGTAGAAAAACAACTAGGAGATTCAGAAATAATTCCATTTTCGTTTATGAATACAAAAATAGAGAAAGAACAAATAGAATGTTATTTAACTTATACAAATGAAGATACTCATAATATCATAAGAAAAAATATAAATAAATCTCCTATGTATAATGGAACTATACAAGGAATAGGTCCAAGATATTGTCCATCAATTGAAGATAAAATAATGAGATTTGGTGATAAGAATAGACATCAAGTTTTTATAGAACCAGAGGGTATAAATAGTAACGAAATGTATTTACAAGGGATGTCATCATCATTACCTGAAGATATTCAAATAAAGATGATTAATTCAATAAATGGACTTGAAAATTGTGATATTTTGAGAACAGGATATGCTATAGAGTATGATGTTTTGGATACTCAAGAACTAGAATTAACGTTAATGTTTAAAAAAATTAAAGGTTTATTTTCAGCAGGTCAGATAAATGGAACTTCTGGATATGAAGAAGCCGCAGCTCAGGGATTGTTAGCAGGAATAAATGCTTCTTTATATATATTAAATAGGGATCCACTAATTTTACGTAGAAACGATGCCTATATAGGAGTTTTAATAGATGATTTAATAAATAAGGGAACAGATGAACCTTATAGAATAATGACTTCAAGAGCAGAATACAGACTAATATTAAGACAAGATAATGCAGATCTAAGATTAACAGAAAGGGGATATAATGTAGGTTTAGTAAGTAGAGAAAGGTATAATATTTTTATAGATAAAAAAAATAAAATAAATTATGAATTGAATAGAATAAAAAATCTAATTATTAATAATACACAAGAGGTAAATATAATTTTAAAAAACTTAGGATCATATCCTCTAAAAAAACCTATAACTCTGTATGAATTAATAAAAAGAACAGAACTAAATTATTTGAAAGTAGCATTGTTAGATAAAAATCGTAAGAATTTTGATAAAGATATATGTAATCAAATTGATATAATAGCAAAATATGAAGGATATATAAAGAAGCAAGAAGAAGACATTTTAAATTTTAACAAAATGGAGAATAAATTAATTCCTAAAATTATAAATTATGATAATATAAAAGGATTAAAATTAGAAGCAATACAAAAATTAAATAAAGTAAAACCAGAAAATTTAGGTCAAGCAATGAGAATACCAGGGATATCACCATCAGACATATCTGTTTTAATATTATACTTAGAAATATTGAGGAGAAATTAATATGAAATACTTTAATATGTTAAATGAATTTTGTAGCAAACTTAATATAAAGTTCGATATAGATATGTATGAAAAAATATTAATTTATACTAGAGAATTAATTAATTATAATAAAAAGATAAATCTAACATCGATAAACACCGAAGAAAAAATTATAAAAAGACATTTTCTAGATTCACTTTCAATATTTAATTATAATATAAAGTTAAACTCAAATATGTGTGATATTGGAAGTGGCGGAGGATTTCCAGGCATACCAATAAAGATAGTAAGAAATGATATAAAAATAGATCTTATAGAATCTATTAATAAAAAATGTAAATTTTTAGAACATATAGTAAATATATTAGATATTAAAGGAATAAATATTATAAATAATAGGGCAGAGTATGTTTCACGTGAAACATACTATAGAGAAAAATATGATTATGTCATATCAAGAGCAGTATCAAAATTAAATATATTATTTGAGATATCATTTGCATTAGTTAAAATTAATGGTAAATTTATTTCATTTAAAGGTAGTAATTATAAAGAGGAATTAAGAAAATCAGATGATATAATTATAAAAATGGGCGGGATTTTATATAAGATAATATATATAGAAGAATTTAACAGTAATTTAGTTATTATAAATAAAATTGATCAGACTTCTCACGATTATCCAAGAAAATATAATATAATCATAAAAAAATAGAATAACGAAAGCTATAGCTTTCGTTATTTGTATATATAATAGTTTTTGATTTCCGTAAATTCATTACTATTCATAAGGGAATTAACAAAATTTTCTAATGAACTTTCTTGAGATTTAATTTTATTATACCAAAAATTTTTACCATTATAATCAGGAACTCTATTTAAAAAAACAATATAAACATTATCGATAAAATTACTGATTTTATCAGAAATAATTAATTCATTACCATATTTAACTGATTCAGTAGTATTTTTATAATAATTATCAACCCTTTCTAAAAAATCGTACCATAAAATCCAATTATTTTTACTCATTGTATAGGGGCATATTTTTCTACTTGCATCATAGTGTCTAACTACATTATCTATTTTTATATCATATTGTTTCATAAGAAATGATGTTAATTCCACCATTTTATCCAGTGCAATATTATAGTCACCATTTATATTTACACATAATTCTATACCTAAACTATTTTCATTAGTTATTCCATATTTACCATTACCATCACCACAATGCCATGCTTTATCGGAATCTCTTATTATTCTTAAAATTTGTTTATCATCAACGAAATAATGTGCTGATGATTGTCTATCTGCAGAATTAAAAAAAGAAAAATGTGCATCTGCATCTGCACCATTCGATGTATTTCCAGTATCATGTATTACTATATACTTAATAATCGATCCATTTCGAGATGAAAAATTATATTTCACTAATTTTTCATTTACTTTCATATAAAACTCCTTAATAAGACTGTATATTTATAATATGTGAATGATAATTTTATGTGAATAAAAATTAGGAATAATAAATGAGTTTATTATATACAATAATACTTGTGTAATATCAAAATAGATAGGAATGATATAATGAAAATAAATTTTGCAATATTGTGCATATTAATTTTAGTATCAATAATTTTCAAATTTTATAATTCTCATACAATTGTAAATTTTAATGATTATAGATGTTTTTTACGAATATGTGAACTATATGATATGGATTCGAAAAAAAGATGGTTGGAAATGATAAATAACAGAAAACAAATCATAAATTATGTCCATAAAGATAATAAACAGGATCAGTATAAATTTTATATAAATGAATATAAAAAGAGTAAATTTATTAGACAAAAGAGAAAGTATGCAAATAGATTAAATATATATATTGAACGAAAGGATATAAATAAAATAAAAAGATATTTAAATTTAATATTAAATATCTTTGAAGAAGAAAATACATATTTAAAAAAAGCTTTAAATATGTATTTTTAATTAATGTCTGTGTACATTAAATTTAATATTCTATTTAAATCTTCATTAGAATAATATTCGATTTGTATACTTCCTTTATTTTTTTTATTCATAATCAGAACTTTAGTTCCAAAATAATTTTCTAATTTTGATTTTATATTCAATATATAAGGATTTATATTTTGAGTAATAGAATGTGTTTTGTATGTGCTATTTAGATCTTGTATTAATTTTTCAGCTTGTCGTACATTTAAAGATTCATCTATTATTTTATTAGATATCTCTATTTGAAGCTTCTCATCCTTTATACCAGCTAAAATTTTAGCATGACCTTCTGAAATTTCTTCATTTATAATATAATCTTGAACGACATTAGATAATTTAAGCAATCTTAATTTATTTGTTATTACGCTTCTTGAAATGGCTAATTTTTTTGATAAATCTTCTTGAGTTAATCCAAAGTTATTTATAAGATTTTTGAAAGCTTTTGCCTCTTCTATTGGATTTAAATCTTCTCTTTGAATATTTTCAATTAATGATATTTCAAGCATTTCTTGATCAGATTTTTCAATTATGATACAAGGAACTTTAGATAGATTTAAATGCTTTGCAGCTCTATATCTTCTTTCACCAGCAATTATTAAATATTTATCCTTAATCTCACTTACCAATATAGGTTGTATTATACCATAAGCATGTATAGATTCTGCTAAAGCTATTATACTATCCTCGTTAAAAAATTTTCTAGGTTGATTAAGGTTTACTTTTATCAAATTTATATCAATATCTACATGATTATATTTTGAAGGAGAGAATTTATTAGTTTCGTAATTAGGTATTAAAGAACTTAATCCTTTTCCAAGAACATTTTTTTTCATAGACCACTTCTCCTTTGTTTTGATATAAATTCTTTAGCTAAATTTCTATATGATAACGCTCCTTTACATTTTTCATCGTAAAGCATTATAGGCAATCCATAACTTGGAGATTCTGCTAGTTTAATATTTCTAGGTATAATAGTATTAAAGACTTTATCTTTAAAAAAATTGCTAATTTCTAAAACTACTTCATTACTTAGCTTTGCTCGAGAATCATGCATGTTCAGTATGACACCTTCAATATAGAGGTCTTTATTTAATGAATTATTTATTAAATTTATAGTATGAATTAATTGCCCCAGACCTTCTAACGCATAAAATTCACACTGAATTGGAATTATCAAACTGTCACTAGCAACAAGAGCGTTAAGAGTTAGGAATCCCAGAGAAGGAGGACAATCTATGAATATAAAATCAAATTTATTATTTAATTTATTTAGAGAATCTTTTAATATAAATTCACGATTTTGAATATTTGATAATTCTACTTCAGTGGCAGATAATTCTATGGAAGATGGAATTATGTATAAATTTTTAATTATTTCACTTTCTATTATTAGTGAATTTATATCTTTATTATCAACAAATAAGTCATATAAAGAAAAATGTAGGTTTGATTTATCAATACCAAGACCACTGGTAGTATTACCTTGAGGATCTATGTCAACTATCAAAATCTTAAATCCCTCTAGGGCTAAATAACATGAAAGATTTATATTTGTGGTTGTCTTACCAACCCCACCTTTTTGATTAAATATAGAAATTTTCTTCATATAATTTTAAAAGTGCACCACCTTATGTATTGGAAGTTCCATGTGAAACGATTAAAATGTACCATTAGTTATCATATTTAAACTAGAAATTAGAAAATCTATATCTTCTTTTTTATTAAAGATTCCCGGACTTATCCTGATACATCCTTTAGGAAACGTGTTCATAAGTTTGTGAGTATTAGGAGAACAATGCAAGCCAATCCTGACACTGATGTTAAAATATTTATCTAATATAAATCCGGCTTTTTCTGGAGAAATATTCTTAAAATTTATACATATTGTAGAATTTTGGTTTTTAATGTTCACATTATTAAGCACTATTATATCATTAATATTTTTGATTTTATTATAAATATTTTTAATAATTTGTTTTTTGTATTCAAATATATCTGTAATGCCGTATGAATTAATAAATTTTAATCCATTTAACATCGAAACTATACCTACGATATTTTGAGTTCCAATTTCAAAATAATCAGGCATATTATCTTTTTTTATTAATTGAGAGCTTTCGCTTCCTGTACCACCTAAAAAATAATTATCACATTCGTTTAGCAAAGTGTCGGATATTATAAAACCTCCAATACCTTGGATAGAAAATAAATTTTTATGACCTGTAAAAATTAATGCTGAAAAATATACGTTGCTTAAATCAATATTAACTAAGCCAGTACTTTGGGATGCGTCTATAATTAAATGTATACCATAATTTTTACATACGTTCGATAATATGTTTAAATTTTGTATAGTACCTAATACATTTGACATATGGCATAATATAAGGAATTTAGTATTATGTTTAATCTTACTTATAAAGTCATTGATACTTATGAATCCGTCGTTATCAGATGATATAAATTCTAATTGTATCTTTTTTTGATTTTTAAGATTAAGTAATGGTCTTATTGTTGAATTATGATCTAAAATTGATACTAGTATGTGAGGAATAGTTTTAAATAACTTGGAAGTAATCAAACTACTTAAAATTAGATTGAAGGCATAGGTTGCATTATATGTAAATACTATATTTTTAGAATTCTTATAATTAAATAGGTTGCAAAGAGATTCCCTACATTCAAATAATATTTTACTCGATTCTAAGGATAGTTTATAGTGACCTCTATTTGCACTAGCTCCTATATTTGAAATAAAGTTATTAACAGAATCTATTACAATCTTTGGTTTAGGAAAACTCGTAGATGCATTGTCAAAGTACAAATTCATAGTAAACACCCCAATATATATTATAACATATAAAAATTTACATTTTAGGAGAAAAATTTATGAGATATATATTGATTTTTATAAATACACATGATGCTTTGAAATGTGAAAAAATATTATCAGAAATAAGTATTAATATTATGGTATTACCAACTCCATCAAATATAGCAAATAGTTGTGGAATAAGCATAGGAATAGATTATGAAAGTATTGATATTGTTGATAAATTAATTGAACAAGGAAAAATTTTGATTAAATCTATATATGATGTTTATGAGGAACAAATAATTAAATAATTTTGATTTTTAAATTACATAATGTTATAATATAGAATGTTGTTGCTCTACTACGTCTTATGTAGCCGTTGTTCCAGAGGGAGGTGAGTATTGTTTTGAGTAAATATGAGACTATTTTTATAGTTAATTCTGATATGTCTGAGGACCAGGTAAATGTTAGTGTTGATAGAGTTAAGTTAATAATTGAGAATTCATCTGGAGTTATAGATAATGTAGATTTATGGGGAAAGAAAAGGTTGGCTTATGAGGTAGGTGGTAAAAGTGAAGGATTCTTTGTTTTGATTAATTTTTCAGGTAATAAAGATCTTCCTAGAGAGTTAGATAGAAATTTTAGAATTATGGATTTTGTTATCAAACATATAATAGTAAAAAAAGATTAGAGGGAATTTATGAATAAAGTTATTTTGATTGGTAGGCTAACTAGAGATCCAGAATTAAGGTTTACTCCAAGTGGTGTTGCGGTTTCTACAGTAACTTTGGCAGTTGATAGGAGGATTTCGTCTTCTGGTCAAGAAAAATCAACAGATTTTATTCAAGTTGTAATTTGGGGAAAACAAGCAGAGTCTACTGCTAACTATATAGCTAAAGGTTGTAAGTTTGGGGTTTGTGGTAGAATTCAAACTAGGAATTATGATGATCGAGATGGCAACAAAAGATATGTTACAGAGGTTGTTGCTGAGGAGGTATCATTTATTGAGTGGGGCAATAAAGGTGAGAGACGTCAGTCAGATGTAAGTAGTAATTTTAATTCAGATAGTAGCTATGGAGATTTACCTAATAATGATGAAATGGTTTTAATAGATGATGAAGACGTGCCATTTTAAGGAGTAGGAGGTATTAATTTGAATAGTAGTCCAAATAAAAGTCAGAAGTTTGCAAAGAATAGCTTTAGAGGAAGAAAGATAAGAAAAAAGGTTTGTTCGTTTTGTGCCGAAAAAATGGATCATATAGATTACAAGGATGTTAATAGGTTGAAAAAATTTGTAACTGAAAGAGGTAAGATATTACCTAGAAGGATTTCTGGAGCTTGCGCTAAACATCAAAGAGGTGTTACTAGGGCTATAAAATTAGCTAGAAACATAGTTCTGTTACCTTTTACAACAGATTAAGGGTACGGGGTTGGTTAAAAATTACCCCGTGCTCTTAATTTTTTTTGTAATCTTATATCACTTTTAACAAAAAAATTCAAAATAGAAAATTCTCCAGATAATCTCGAAAATATTCTGTCAGAGTAGGTTTCTTGTAGATGTTTTAATGTGAAGTTTGTTGAAATTATTAAACTTTTATTTAATAAAAGTTTTTTATTAATAAAATTAAATAAGCAAGAGTGTGAAAAATTATTAATTGGCTCTGTACCTAAATCATCTATTATAAGAAGGTCACATTCAAATAAAATTAAATCATCAATTTTATTATTGTTATCGATAGTTTTGGAAAAATAGTATTGATAAAGATCTGATATTAAATCAACAGAAGTTTTATAAATTACCGAGTAGCCTTTATCTAAAAGTTCTTTAGCTATACAGTGAGTTAAAAAAGTTTTACCGCTTCCACATTCTCCAATAAATAATAAATTGTATTTTATGAGATTAAAATTTTTTATGTATTTTAAAATTTTCCTGTAAATAATTTTAATATTTTCATTTGGTGTAAGATTTTGACCATGAACATTGTCCTTAGAAAAGAATGAAAAATCAAAATTTTCAAAATTATTTTTCTTAATTATTGTATTAAGCTCAGATTCCTCCGCATAAATATGTGAAAGATTCTTTGTTAAGCAAGTACATTTTTTATCTAATATATACCCAGTATCCTTACATTCGTAACATGTGTACTTGATATCTAAATAATTATTAGGAAGATTTATTGAGTTTAACGCTTTAAATTTTTTATTTCTGAGAAAATCTAGTTTAGCTTTAATATTGTTCAAATTGTTTTTATTTTTTAGTTTAATTAGTTCTATAGAAAGAAGTGAGATATTCTTATCTATTTCCAATATTTCAGGATGAACTTTTTCTATATAATTTTTACGTTTTAAATACTCCTTCAAGTTGTTTTGTCTAATATCTTTGTAAATTTTATCTAATTTATCTCCATATCCTTTAATCATTAGAATCATTTCCTTCAGTATTGTTTTCTATTAGTAATTTTTCTAATTTTTCGTAATCATATGTTCTTTGAGGAAAGTTTGAAAAATTATTTTTAGATTTCCCTTTGTAAACTTTTTTCACAAAAGATAGTTTATTTTGTTCATATTTTTCATAATCATCTATGGTGAAAATTTTAGAATTCTTAAAATTACTTAAAATTCCATCGATATAATTAAAATCATTTTTTGAAATTTTAGAGAAGCATATATCACAAGCTTTTAAAATAACTTCAATGGACATATTATACTGAACGAGCCATTTATTAAAAAGTTCTTCTTGTGGTTTACCAATTTCGTAGTCAGTCATACCTACATAGTTTAATATTTTTTTATAATTAATGAACTGTTTTTCTCTTTTTTCTGTGTATATCATGGCTTCATCTAAAGTTTTTATATTTAAATCAGCCCAATTTAATGCAACTTTTTCTATATATCTAAAGTCTTTTTTATTTTTATTAACGCAATAACTAATTAAATATAGTATTAACTCATATGAAAATTTTAGATTTTTTTTCCATGATATATAACTTTCCATTTCTTTTTGGGAAATTGGACGCCCAATTATTATTTCTATTTCTTTAAAAAAATCTATTAGATTATCTGTACTAATTTCACTTATTAAACTTAATGATGAAGTTAATGTTGATGATTCTGAAAGTTGTAAAAATTCTATATTTGAAGTTGTATCATCTATATTTGTAACTTTTATAACACCAACATCGTTCCAATAATCGAGAGCGTTTTTTATATCGGATTCGAGTAAATTTAAAGTTTTAGCTATGAAGTTTGAATTAAATCCTATTTCACCACAATGAGCATATTTCAAAATCAATATGAAAATTTTTACGTACTCACCCCTTGCTTTTGGTAAAAATGTATCTATAAAAATGTTATCTACAAGAGTGTAATTAAGAAAAGGATTATTTAATTTATATAAACTCATTTAAGTTTTCCCTTTCAAAAGTAAATATTTGTATAGAATTATAACATTTTTTTCCTTGAATAAATATAAAAAAGGAATAATTTATCATATTTGGATAAATAATAGATTTGAATCTATTATTGCATGGAGGGGATGACATAATAAAAATATGTATAAATTTAATAAAAAAATGTTTATTAGTACAATTCTAGCATTTTTGTCTATTACTGTAATTGTATTAGTTTTATTTCAAAAAACGATTAGATATTCATTTGTGATAAATGGTCAATTTTGTGGATACATAAAAAATAAAAAAATATTAAGTGAATATTATGATAAAAAATTACATAATACTATCGAGGATTCAAGAAATGTTGTAGATGCCGATCTGGTTGATTTTAAGTTAGAGCTATTTAGTAGAGATATTTGCCTAGATACCGATTATGCAATCGAGTTGTTAGATAAAAATGTAAATGTATATGTTGAAGGATATGAATTAATTCTTGACGGCAATTTAGTTGCAAACATAGACTCGAAAGAGGTGTTTTATGAAGTAAAAGACAGACTTATTGATTATTATTTAAAGGTGAATAAGTTAGAGTCATTACCAATAAATTGGGCTAAGATTAAAGAATATGTAGAATTTAAAAAGTCAGTTGTGAATTCAAAGGAGATTTACTCAGAGGATGAGCTTTATGAATTTATTTTAAGTAATAACAAAGTTAACAACATACTCGCTACAGTCGAAATAGTAGCGACAAAAACTTATTTAGAAAATAATTCTGGAGATAAAGTTCAAGTGGTGGCACTAGTTAATCGTAGTAATGAAGAAGATCAGTATGATAGTAGGAATTTTGATCGCAAAGTTGTTAAGGAAATTACTTATAATAATGATAAGTACATAGGAATGAAAAAAATATCGACTGAGGTTTTACGACCTTCTTTGAGTGAGGTTCAAGGTAATCAACTATTTCATTTAAATAATCCATCAAATGGTACTGTTATAACTTCTCCATTTGGTTTGAGGTGGGGAGGTGAAAAACATCATGGAATTGACATAGCTGGAAATATAGGAGATCCTATATTTGCAGCAGAGTCAGGGTTTGCAAATTTGGTTTCCTATAATAATGTATATGGAAATTATATAAAACTTAGTCATGGGAAGGGAGTTGAAACGCTTTATGGTCACTGTGATGTCATGTTTGTTGAAGAAGGGGATTATGTTACAAAGGGGCAGTTAATAGGTAAAATAGGAAATACGGGTAGGAGTACAGGTCCTCACTTGCACTTTGAGGTTAGGGTTAATGGTAAAGCAAATAATCCATTAAATTACGTAGCTTATTAGCTTTAAGAAATTTGTGTTAATAACTTATTTATATTTATCGTACCAAGACCCTGAATGGAATTTTGTACGTCTTCAATTTTGTTACAGCAGAGTTTTAAAAGTGATATCGCATCTTTTATGTTTAAACATGTATTTTTTTGTTTTACTAATGCTAGTAATCCACAAATATAGGCACATGAACACGATGTACCATAATACTTTACAAATGAGTTTTTGATTTTCGGAGGGTATATATATTGATTATTTTTCTGAGATATATATTCAGTGTCTATGTTTGGTACATTTAGATCAGTTGAGATCGATATAATGGTGGGTTTGATCATTTTGTTGTTATACATTCCACGTGATGTATAATTTAAGTCGCTACCACCTACAGTAATGCAATTATTTAGGAATGATAATCCTTTTAGAGATTGATAGCTACTTTTATTGTTTCCTATAGGAAGTACTATTAAAGTATTTTTATTTGAGAATTTATCAAAAAAATCTTGAAAGATGTTTAAAATGAATTCATCAAATTCATTTAATTCAAATGGAAGGCAAAGTATATCTATAGGATTTTCTATTATCTCATCATATAGAATATCTAGAGCTTTAATAATAAGTGAGCAATATGACTTATTAAACTTATCAAATGCTTTTATTACATGAAAGTTGCATTCGGATGAGTTTTTCATAAGAGTATTTTTGTGAATTAGGGTTCCACCCATTATGGAACACAGAGCAGATCCATGTCCATTGTCGTCATAAGGATATGGAATATGATTTATTAAATCTTTGAATAAAGGTATTCTGTTTTTAAATTTTGTTAAAGATTCTAATGGGTACACGCCAGAGTCTACTAAACCAATTGATATATCTTTCCCATTTAGATTCGAATTATATGAAACACTACTTAAATTTGATAGGCTGACATTAGAAAATGTTTTATTTCCACATAAATATACTTCGAAATCTAGGGAGATATATTCTACCTCTGGAAATTCAATTAGTTTTTTTAAAAATTTGTGGGTACATATTAGACACGCTATTTCTAGATTTTTTGTTATATGAATTATATTAAGTTGATCAGAGGTTTCAAGCTTTTTTATTAAATTTTTATGATTAGGTTTTATTTTAAGTATGAGTCTATAATCTGAAAGGATATTTCTTTTAAATATATTAATTAAATTTACATGTAATTTTTTTTTGATATTAATCATAATAAAAATCGCCCAAATATCAGTGATAATATTTACATCATATTATAATTAAAAACCTTAAGTGATCATTTTTTCTCATATATTTTTGAATTTTATAGAATTAATAATTTTCTTATCTGTAACGCAGCATATTTTTATTGAATTTACTTTAACGAAATTAGGAGAAATTTGATTGTTTACTGGTTCAGAATGGATTTTATTTAAGTAGTTACACTCCACATAAAAATGATTCCATTTGACTAATAGTTCATAATCTTTAAATCCGTTGTTAGTTAATTCCTCTTCAAATATCCTACGTATTCCAGAGAGGAACCCCTTTTGTTCTATTAGCATGTATACCGTGTTACTTGCGTCAGTTTTTATGGATGAAATGTTCACCCTGAACTTACTAAATTTTGATATAGCATCCATCACATTCTCTTTAATCTTAAAGTAGTATTCACTGTTGAAATTTAATATTGGTATAAAAAATTTTTGATTCTGTTTAGGTAAATTGGGTGATTGAAAAATCTTGTTTTGAAAGTATATTATGTCTTTCAAAGAATCTCTGGAAAGATAACAGTGTACAACGTACTTCATTGTGCTTTATTCTAATATTGGTTATATAAACCAAATCCTCCTGTAAAATTAATAGCACAATTATAACACAGAGTAGAATAAAAAAGTAATAAAAATCAATAATAATCTTGTAGAGTTTTCTTTTGAATAGAGGTAAAGTTATGATTAGGAATAGTAATATACTCTGTAATGTTACAGAATGTAAATTTAATGATAAAAATCAGTATTGTACTTTGGAAAAAATAAAGGTTATAAAACATGATGCTATTGCAAAGAATATAGAGTCTACAGATTGTGCAAGTTTTCAGTCTATGAAATAATTTTTCTAAAGTCTATGGTGCTCCGCATTCTAAGGTTTTAATGCAGGAGCTCCTTGTGTTTTTAGTATGAATAAAAAATAATATTTAAAGAAATAATAATAACCAAAGTTCATAAAAGTGTTGAGATAATTATTAATCATGTTGACAATAAAGTTCAATGAAATTAGAATATTTAATAGCAAATTTAAAACAGTTTAAGGAATATTATCCATGATATAGTTTTTATACATGTTCAAACTTGATTTAAGTAGGGAGAAGAGATGGAAAAGATTATTGTAAAGGGATCTAATCCACTTTATGGGAGTGTTGAAATTAGTGGTGCGAAAAATGCAGCAGTTGCCATAATACCAGCAGCTGTTATGTGTGGCTCTGGTAGATGCATAATAGACAATGTGCCAGATATAGAAGATGTTAGTAAGTTAGTTAGAATACTCAGAGGTATTGGAGCTAAGGTTACGCGTATAAAGAGCACATTATTTGTTGATAGTGCGAAAGTCAGAAGTCATATAGCTGATGGTTACGATGTTCAAAATATGAGAGCTTCTTATTATTTAATGGGAGCTTTACTTGGAAGATTTAGAAGAGCTGTCGTTGGTCTTCCTGGGGGCTGTAGCATTGGTGATAGACCCATAGATCAGCACATAAAGGGTATGGAGAAGCTGGGTGCCAAAATAAAGATAGAGCATGGAGCTGTCATTTTGGAGGCTGATAGGCTTGTAGGAGACAGTATATTTTTTGATGTTGTAAGTGTAGGTGCTACTATCAATGTGATGTTGGCTGCATGTTTTGCAGAGGGAGTAACTATACTTGAAAATGTTGCGAAGGAACCTCATGTTGTTGATGTTGCTAATTTTTTAAATTTAATGGGAGCTAATGTTAAGGGTGCAGGTACAGATGTCATTAAAATAGTTGGTGTAAGTGAGTTGTCAGGATGTAGTTATTCCATTATACCTGATCAAATTGAAGCTTCTACGTATATGATGGCTGTTGCAGCTTGTAAGGGAGATGTCACTATTAAGAATGTTATACCTAAGCATTTGGAATCTGTAAGTGCTAAGCTTATAGAGATGGGGGTTACTATACTTGAATATGATGATAGCATAAGGGTAATAAGTAACGAAAAATTGAAATGTGTTAACATTAAAACTTTGCCGTATCCTGGTTTTCCTACGGACGTGCAGCAAATTATAGGTGTGCTTATGTGTGTTTCGGAAGGGACTAGCATAATAAGCGAGAGTATATTTGAGAATAGATTTAAGTATTTTGACGAATTAAAAAAAATGGGAGTGGATGTGAAAGTAGAGGGAAGAGCAGCTATTATAAAGGGAGTACATAAATTAACGGGTTGTAAATTAAAAGCTACGGATTTGAGAGCTGGAGCTGCTATGGTGATAGCGGGATTGATTGCTGAAGGAGAGACAGAAATTATTTCTGTTGACCACATTGATAGGGGATATCCGGATATAGAAAGGAAATTTAGGAATTTAGGTGCTAGGATATATAGAGAGTTTGAGAGTGACTCTAAAGAATTTAAAAATATAATATAGTTTTTGGTTTGGTAAGGTTATATGTACTTTTGTTCTATAAGTAGTGGAAGTTCCGGCAATTGTATTTATGTAAGTAGTGGTAGGACTAGAATTTTAATTGATGTTGGAATTTCTAAGAAATCGTTGAATGATGCATTGAAATTAATAAAAGTTAGATCTGAGTCTATAGACGGTATATTATTGACTCACGAACATTTAGATCACTATAGAGGTGCTGGTATATTTTCGAGAGCATATAAAGTTCCGTTGTATTTGAGTGAGAAAACGTATAGTGTTTTAAATGATAAATTTTTAGATATAAAGGATATTAATATAATTAGCAATGATAGCGAGTTTGCTATTGGAGATTTAGATGTTAAGGTATTTAAAATACCTCATGATGCTGTTGATCCAGTTGGTTATAGTATTATGAATTGTAATAAAAAGGTAAGTGTAGCTACTGATATGGGATATTTTTCTGATGAGGTATTTAATAATTTGAGAGATTCAGATGTAGTATTGATTGAAAGTAATTATAATGAGGATATGATTAAAGTTTCTCCGTATCCCCATTATTTAAAAAAGAGGATTTTAAGTAATTTAGGACATTTGTCAAATGAGGATTGTGCGAAGGCAGTTATAGATTTAGTGAGGTATTCTCGTAAGAATATAATTCTTGGTCATTTAAGTGGTACTAATAATTTTCCTGAATTGGCTTATAAAACTGTTGAAAATGCTCTTTTAGATAACGGATTTAAGATTGGAATAGACCTAAATTTGACCGTTGCTCATAGGAGTTTGCCGAGCAATTATATGAAAATTTGAAATTTTCTATATTCAAAAGGTTTACGTGAAATATTATTGATTAATTTTTAGTTAATGAGCAGTGTTGTAAGAATTGTTTATTTGAGTTTTATATTGAAAAAGAGGTGTTTTTTATGGGGATGTATGAAAGATGGACTAGTATGGTTACAGAGTTTGTTAAAACTAAAGGTGAAGTTGCTTTTTGGAATGAATATAAAAATGTTGAGCTAAAGATATATAAGGACATATTAGGAAGTAAGAACTTTTTATTTAGTTCTACTATATCTGAGTTATCAGAGAAATATGATATAAGTGAAGATTTTGTTATAGGTTTTTTAGATGGGATAAGTGAAAGTCTAAATAGAGAGATTGATATAGAAAAGTTATCTATTGAGGATGAGATTAATTTTGATATCAATGTTGAAAAGTTATATTTTAATATGTTGGATGCTAAGGCTGATTATTTATATAATTTAGATGAATGGGAGAATATTTTATCTCCTGAAAAGATAGAGAGTATAAAGTCTTCGTGGAGAAGTTCGAAAATTGCCGTGAGTTCTAAGAGGGTCGGTAGAAATGAGCCATGTGTTTGTGGTAGTGGAAAAAAATATAAAAAATGTTGCGGAAAGTAGTTTTTGTATGCATTGGAAATTTAAAAAAACGTTATCTTAAGGAGTTAGAGAATGTTTATTCGTATGGATTTGAGATAGTTATTATAGACGGTAAAAATATTGATGATAGTAGTATGAAAATACTAAATTTTATAAATGGTTTTAAAAATAGATTTTGTGTATTGTTTGATATAAAGGGAAAACCTGCTAATCAATTTTGTGGAGTTGTATTAGGGAAATTTCTAGATGGAAGAGATATGGTATTTATAGTCGGGGGAAGCGACGGTGTTAATATGTGTCTGAAAAAATACTGTGATCTGAGTCTGAAGTTGAGTGATTTTACCTATTCTCACCAAATTTTTAGAATAACTGCTATGATTTTCGTAAAAGGTATTTTATTAAAGTATGAAAATAAATATATTTCTAAATAAAAAATTTGTAAGAAATAGGTATATACTTGATTGTTTGTACGATTATAGTAATAGATGTAGGAGATATATAAATATTAACATAGTGTATGAAGCGAGTGGTTTATCGGTTTTAAATGATGGTGATTATAATATAAATATCTGTAAAAGTGGAAAGTATATGGATTCCGTAGAATTTAGTAATATTTTAGATAGATGTGCCATAAGTAGAATTAAAAATGTGAATGTATTTTTTGGTTTAAGTGATATATGCAATAGGAATGATATATGTTTTTGTAATGTTGATTTAGAATATAGTGGTTTTTTATATTGTATGGTCCTAGAGCAAATTTACAGAGCTTATAAAATAATTAATGGAGAGCCTTATCATAAATAGAGTAAAGCTATGAGACTTTTTTGTCTTATAGCTTTTTGATTAATGTGTATCATCTAAATTCACAAATTTTGAATATTGACCGATCCATCCAAGTTTGACCGTTCCGACTTCTCCGTTTCTGTGTTTAGCTATAATACATTCTGCTATATTTTTAAATTCTGTATCCTTGTTATAGTATTCATCCCTATATAGTAAAATTACTATATCAGAATCTTGTTCTATAGATCCAGATTCACGTAAGTCTGATAACATAGGTCTATGATCAGATCTTTGTTCAGGGGCTCTTGAGAGCTGAGATAGTGCTATTATTGGACAGTTCATTTCTTTTGAAAGTGCTTTTATAAATCGAGAAATTTCAGATACCTCTTGTTGTCTATTTTCTGTTTTATAGCTCCCACTCATCAATTGCAGGTAATCTATTATTATTAGATCAATTTCTTTCGAAAATTTCAATTTTCTACATTTTGCTCTCATTTCTGATATAGATATGTTAGGTGTATCATCAATAAATATTCTTGCATCAGACAGTGTTCCTATAGCTTCAGCAATCTTATCTAAATCTAATTCATCAAGTAGTCCAGTTTGGAGTTTTTGCATATCTATTTTTGTTATTGATGACAGTAATTTATTTGCGAGCTGTTCTTTACTCATCTCGAGAGAAAAAATTAATACATTTTTCTTATATTTTATTGCTACATTTTCAGCTATATTTAGAGCAAATGTGGTTTTACCCATTGATGGACGTGCAGCTATTAGTATCATTTGAGATTTTTGAAATCCTGAAATTTTCATATCTAAATCATAAAATCCAGATAATATTCCTATGAAAGATCCTCTATTTATATATAAATTTTCTAAATTTATAATAGTTCTATCTAAAATATTACCTATGAATTCTATTTCAGACTTATTTTCAAGTAAAGATATATTAAATATTTCTTTTTGTAGATCTTCAATCAAATCATTAGGATCTTCTTTTTTATATACTCTTTCTAAAGTACTGTTAGATAAATATATTAATTTACGAAGTTTTGAGTTATCTTTTATTATTTTTATATGAGTTTGTATATTTGCAGTTGTTGTGATAGAGGTTGCTATTTCAGTTATATAAGTAGATCCTCCTGAAGATTCTAGAATATTATCTTTCTTTAAGTATTCTATCAAGGAAATCATGTCTATATGGATATCTTCCAGAAATAGCTTTTTTATCGTTTTAAATATATTTTTATGAGCATCTTTGTAAAAATCATCTATATTCAGTACTTCGATAACCTCGTATATAATTTCTTTATTTAGTATCATTGATCCAAGAACGTTCTGTTCAGAATCTATATTATTTGGTGAAATTTTATTTTCCATAGCATCGTCCTTTTATTATTTTTTGAATTGTTTCATGATTTATTGTAATGCTTTTAGACTTTCATATTCATGTTTTATAAATCATTACAGAATGTGTAGATGAGTAGGACTGTATTAATTTGATAGGAATTTAATCAAAGATTTTGTTATATTTTTTCAAAATATCTTAAAATATATTCTCCGTAGTTTATAGTTACTTTGGTTTTATGTCTTGGTTAGAAATAGAATTTAAATTTAATATTGTCGATAATAGTTGACATTGTACTGTATGTAGTTCTTACATCATACCTAAATGTTATAAACAAACTCTTATATTTATATAGATCTGATGTAAGTATGTTTTTACTTGCGATGTTTCAACGTAATAATTATTCACTTTAGAATATTTTAAGAGTTGATGAGTTTATTGATTAGCTTTTAAAAAATAAATATATATTTTTATCATTTGATTAGGAAATATAAAACATTATTTTTAATAGCATGGTAATTTCGTAGAAATATTTATGATATGTATTAATATTGTTTCACAAAGGATACGAAAGATAATTTTTTATTGAGTATAAAAGTCATTGATTTTGTATCATATTTTATAATTGTGTTCTTAAATAGACCAATATGCGTTTTTTTGCTGATAGCACTAGTTTTATCTTTCATTCACAACGAACCTTCCTTAAAATTTGTCATCTCTACACTCCCTAAATTGTTAGGTATAACTTTATCTTATTTCGAAATTAGTATAATCTATCTACAGTCCAATTTATCATCAGGTAGAACTTTTTTCTAATAGCGTATCTATTTCTTATGGAAATATTATACAGTTATCTTTTTTAACATTGTGATCCATATTTTTTATATGATGGGAATGAGGAGACTTGACACGTATGCGTCCAATTATACCATATTCAAGGTTCAATTTCACTATAGAACTTTAAGTATGTCAATCTTTACTAAAAATAAAAATGGTTAAAATATCAAAAATTGGAAGCTAGTGGTTATTAGGAAGGGATATAATACTACGTTTTATTCTAAACTTTAAGTTGCAAAAAAAGATTATACGTAGACGGTTGTCTATAGCTTTATCTATACTATAGTAAATATTAAGGATTGATCTTAGTAAAATTTTTTTATAGGGTATTTTCTATAAGTAGTATTCAAATAGTTAAATGGAGTTTTTTCATATATATTTGATTTTATTTATTTGAATAATGTTATTAGTAGCTTTAAATTTTGAAAGATTTATCGTGTAGAAAATACAGAGAGGTATTTCATAAGGTTTTCTGTGTGATAGGAAATATAAAATAAGTAGAAATACACATCACTAATAAAGTGTGTTATATTGAAAACTATGGAGTAATTAATAAACTATGTAAAGATAGTTGGGATTAATGGAAAATGAAAAATGGCTTATTTGATGTTTTCCTCTTAAATTTCATGTATTTTGATTTTGGGTAGCTCGTGCTTTGAATTTCGAGTCCATCATCATCTTTACAAAATTTATAAAAAGCTATTTTAGATTTTCATAGGTTGATTTTAAAATAAATGTAATCATTTTAAAAATTGTAGACTTTCCAGTGTCGTTTGGTTCAGGTAGTCCATAAAGAGAAATTCTTTTAGTACTCAGTGATATGTTGTTTATTCGTTGAAAGACTCTCAAAGATTTCTTGATTTTAAAATCATTTGTGTATTTTATAAGATAAATTCTTTTGATTGTTGGAAAAATATATTAGTTATTTTTGAAAATTTTATAAGGAAAATTAAATTTTTTAAATTATTTTGGTTTAGAGTATAAATGAGAACTGGATACATATTTAACAGGAAGGTGTAGCTGATCAGTTAGGGGTATATAGGAAGGTAATTATTATTTAATACAAGTATTTAAATTTTCAAATAATATTCATTTTCAGTATATGATTTTTCGAAAACAATATAAGACGTAATTATTTAAGTCTACTTTTTATGGTTGCGTACTTTAATAGTGTTCATTTTACACTTATTATCCCACACATTTCTCGTTTAAAAATAGTAGATGGAGTAGAAAAAGTTTCGTGATTACAAAAATACTCATAATTCAAGTACTTTAAGTTATAATTAGTTTACCTATATGAGCTATTGCACTAAATGTGTTAATTGACAAACAATTTTATATTAAATATAATTGTCTATAAAATTCTAGGTTTTTGATTATGGGGATTTTGTTTGTATGAAGATAGGTAAAAAGATAAAGTATCTACGCATAAAAAATGGGTTGACGCAAGAAGAACTTGCAGATAGGAGTGAATTATCTAAAGGATTTATATCTCAACTTGAAAGGGATTTAACTTCTCCATCAATTGCAACACTGGTTGATGTATTAGAATGTTTAGGAACTAATTTAAGGGAGTTTTTTAGTGAGGATAGCGATGAAAAAATATGTTTTGGAAATGAGGACTATTTTATAACTAATAATGAGGAGCTTAAGAGTGCAATACAGTGGATAGTTCCAAATTCCCAAAAAAATAAAATGGAACCCATAATTGTAAATTTAGGTAAAGGAGGAAAAACGTTAAGGGAAAATCCACACGAGGGTGAAGAGTTTGGATATGTTCTTTCGGGAAGTATATATTTAAATCTTGGTAATAAAAAAATAAGGATAAAAAAGGGAGAGTGCTTTTATTTCTCACCTAAAATGGACCATTACATAGAGAATACATCGATATATATGGATGCAAAAGTCCTGTGGATAAGTACTCCGCCAAATTTTTAATCCTAAATATTTTTTATTTGACTTGGAATATTATTAAATATAAATTTTATTATATCATTGATCTTTTCCATGCACATTACGTTTATATCAGTTATATCTTTTGGAATATCATTTTCATTATCTTTTGGAATTAAAACATATTTTAATCCTTTTCTTCTAGCTGCGTATATTTTTTCAAATATTCCACCAACAGGTTTGATTTTTCCTTTGATTGATATTTCACCAGTTATTGCAATGTCTTGTCTTATTGGCTCATCTAGAATTGAACTTAGGATGCATACTGTTATAGCAGCACCTGCCGAGGGACCATCTATTTTTCCTCCACCTATAGCGTTTAAGTGTACGTCATAATCACTTAAATCTATACCTGTAAGCTTTCTTATCACAGTCGATGCGTTGAAGACAGAGTCTTTTGTCATGGAACCAGCAGTTTCATTAAATCTAAATTTTCCCTTTGATATTTTTTTTGCCTTAAAGGTTTCACATTCAAAGTCTAAAATAGATCCTAAAAATCCAGAAACGCCAAGTCCTTTTACTAGTCCAACTTGTTTATCAAAATCTTCAGATATTTTCATGAATGGAGATACTCTAGACGATGATAACACTTCTTTGGTAATTTCCTTAGTTACTATTAGTTTTTCTTCGGGTGCTAGATTTTTCTTTTTGTAGAGAGCGTATCCATATGAGTCGCTTATTATACTTGTTGCTTTTCTACCTTCTATGCAATGTTCACTTATAATATCTTCTACACCATCTTCAAGTTCTATGTTTAGTTTTTTAGAAGAGTTTATCACAATGGTTTTAATATCTTTAGACGTTAAAGGCTCGAAGTATATTTCAGCACATCTAGAGCGTAATGCTGAGTTTATCTCGCTCGGATCTCTAGTAGTTGCACCTATTAGTATAAAGTCTGCAGGAGCTCCATTATCGAATAAAAACTTAATATATTTAGGGATATTTTCGTCATCCGGGTCGTAATATGCAGACGAGAACTCAACTTTTTTATCTTCTAGAACTTTTAGTAACTTACTTTGAAGAATTATATCTAATTCTCCTATCTCATCTATAAATAAAATTCCACCATGAGCATCGGTAACTAGACCAGGTTTTGGCTCTGGAATTCCAATTTCAGCCAGATCCTTTTTACTACCTTGGTAAATCGGATCGTGCACAGATCCCAAAAGTGGATTTGTAACTTCTCTTGGATCCCATCTCAGAGTTGTACCATTTACTTCTATAAAATTTGATTTATCATTAAACGGAGTAAATTCAAATTTTTTGGCTTCTTCTAAAGCTATTCTGGCAGCAGATGTTTTTCCAACTCCAGGGGGACCATAAATCAAAATATGTTGAGGGTATGGAGAAATAAGTTTTGATATCAGAGATTTGATAGATGTTTTTTGACCTATTATTTCTTCAAATGATACGGGCCTCAATATGTTTTGTATATTTTGGTTTAGCTTCCTCTTTGTTAACATTTCAAGCTGAGCATATTTTTTTAATGTTTTTGTATTTTCGGGTCCTTTATTTTTCTTCATTATCTGAAGCTTTATTTCATCAATATATTTTTCCTGTTTTTCATTTAATACTGCTTCAACATCACTTTCGATCTTGCTTTGTATGTATCGTCGACTAATTTCCTCTATTATCAAGTTCCGAGTTTCTAAGTAGGCTTCTTCTAGTTGATGATTTGAAGGAACATCTATTAAGGATTTTCCATCACTTGCTATTACATTTATAGAGTATAATTTTTCGTTTACATTTTTACTTGATATACACTTTATAAGTTTAAATTTTGATGCACGAGATTTTATAATATTTTTATCGAAAAGTTTTTCGAGCATCTCATATAAAACTTTAACCCTAAATTCAATATCATTACTTTTTTGCAATAAGTTTTCAATTTCATCTATTGTAACTTCTGATCTCAAATTATCTCCCCCTTAAATACTAAAAAATTTAATTATCATCCTCACTAATAACTCTTAATACCATGTTAACTGAAACTTCCGGGCATAATTTTATAGAAATTGGGTAGCTACCCAAAGATTTAACGTTATCAAACGATATCTTTTTCTTATCTAAATCTAAATTAAATACCGAGTTTATATGATTACATATATCTTTAGATGTGATTGTACCAAAGAGTTTTCCACTATTCCCTACTTTAGTTTTTATTGTAACCTCTTTATTTTGTATACTTTTAGCAATATTTTGAAACTCAATAATCCTTTCGATATGCATTTGTGTTTCTTTTTCTTTTTTATAGTTTAGTATATTTATGTTTGAAGCGTTGGCCTCAACTGCAAGATTCCTTGGAAAGAGAAAATTTCTTGCATATCCATTAGAAACCTCCACTAAATCATCTTTTTTACCTATATTCTTAATATCACTTGTTAATATAACCTTCATAAAAATACCTCCATAAGTTTGATGAAATTATGTTAGTGTTAATATTTTAGTTTTAATATTTTTATTTTTCAAGATTTATTAAATCTTTTACCTATATATGGTTTAATGAATATTAAAAATATAAAATCATCGCATTAATATAGGTAGTATTGTTTAAAAAGTATTTAAAAATTCTTAATTAAGTAATGTAAATAAATAAAAAAATATATATATTAATCCAAAACTATATTAAAAATAAAGTAGATAGAAGAACAAATCTATCTACTTTATTTTTAATTATTACCCATTAATTCATTTAATTTTTTTTCAACATCTATTCTTGGGAATAGATTGTCCATTTTTTTTATTAATGTTCCAGGAACTGTACCATCAAAGTTTTCAATAGAGTTAAAATCATCTCTACTGTAGTTTAACATATATTTTATTTTTCTAGACGTTTCAGGCATGAATGCATACAAGAGTACAGATACAACCCTTATTGTTTCACATAGATTATATAAAATGGTACCGAGTCTTTCTTTGCTACGTTCATCCTTACTTAAAATCCAAGGTTTTGTTTCATCAATATACTTATTGGATATAGAAATCACGTTAAAAATTTCACTCAATGCTATTGAAATTTTTAAATTATTCATATTTTCAATTACAATATTTTTTATGTTTTTAACAATATTTATTAGTTCTAAATCTATATTTAAAAGAGTTACCTTAGGTGGAATATAAGAATCAAAGTATTTTTCTACCATGGAGACTGTTCTAGATACTAAATTTCCAAGTAGATTTGATAAATCAGAATTTATTTTTAGAATAAATGACCTATTATTAAATATACCGTCATTACCAAATGCAATTTCCCTGAGAAGAAAATATCTTATTGCATCCACTGAAAAATGTTTTGATAATACAACAGGATCTATTACACTACCTTGCGATTTTGACATCTTATTTCCATCGATTAACAACCATCCGTGACCAAATACTTTTTTTGGTAAAGGAAGATCTAGTGCAAATAACAAAATTGGCCAATAAATAACATGAAATCTAACGATTTCTTTACCTACAATTTGTAAATCTGCAGGCCAAAACTTGTTCATAAGACATTCTTCATCATTTTCATAACCGAGAGCAGAAATATAATTAGATAGTGCGTCGATCCAAACGTATACTACATGATCTGAGTCAAAGCTTACTGGAACTCCCCACTTAAAGCTAGTTCTAGATACGCATAAATCCTGAAGTCCGGGTTTTATAAAATTATTAATCATTTCATTTTTTCTGGACTCAGGTTGTATGAAATCTGGATTATCTTCAATATGTTTAACTAACCTATCAGCATATTTACTAATTTTGAAAAAATATGCCTCTTCATTTTGTAGTACAACTTCACGATAACAGTCAGGACATTTTCCATTCTTTAGTTGTGATTCTGTAAAAAATGACTCACAAGGGATACAATAATGACCTTTATAGTTATTTTATTTCTCACCTAAAATGGACCATTACATAGAGAATACATCGATATATATGGATGCAAAAGTCCTGTGGATAAGTACTCCGCCAAATTTTTAATCCTAAATATTTTTTATTTGACTTGGAATATTATTAAATATAAATTTTATTATATCATTGATCTTTTCCATGCACATTACGTTTATATCAGTTATATCTTTTGGAATATCATTTTCATTATCTTTTGGAATTAAAACATATTTTAATCCTTTTCTTCTAGCTGCGTATATTTTTTCAAATATTCCACCAACAGGTTTGATTTTTCCTTTGATTGATATTTCACCAGTTATTGCAATGTCTTGTCTTATTGGCTCATCTAGAATTGAACTTAGGATGCATACTGTTATAGCAGCACCTGCCGAGGGACCATCTATTTTTCCTCCACCTATAGCGTTTAAGTGTACGTCATAATCACTTAAATCTATACCTGTAAGCTTTCTTATCACAGTCGATGCGTTGAAGACAGAGTCTTTTGTCATGGAACCAGCAGTTTCATTAAATCTAAATTTTCCCTTTGATATTTTTTTTGCCTTAAAGGTTTCACATTCAAAGTCTAAAATAGATCCTAAAAATCCAGAAACGCCAAGTCCTTTTACTAGTCCAACTTGTTTATCAAAATCTTCAGATATTTTCATGAATGGAGATACTCTAGACGATGATAACACTTCTTTGGTAATTTCCTTAGTTACTATTAGTTTTTCTTCGGGTGCTAGATTTTTCTTTTTGTAGAGAGCGTATCCATATGAGTCGCTTATTATACTTGTTGCTTTTCTACCTTCTATGCAATGTTCACTTATAATATCTTCTACACCATCTTCAAGTTCTATGTTTAGTTTTTTAGAAGAGTTTATCACAATGGTTTTAATATCTTTAGACGTTAAAGGCTCGAAGTATATTTCAGCACATCTAGAGCGTAATGCTGAGTTTATCTCGCTCGGATCTCTAGTAGTTGCACCTATTAGTATAAAGTCTGCAGGAGCTCCATTATCGAATAAAAACTTAATATATTTAGGGATATTTTCGTCATCCGGGTCGTAATATGCAGACGAGAACTCAACTTTTTTATCTTCTAGAACTTTTAGTAACTTACTTTGAAGAATTATATCTAATTCTCCTATCTCATCTATAAATAAAATTCCACCATGAGCATCGGTAACTAGACCAGGTTTTGGCTCTGGAATTCCAATTTCAGCCAGATCCTTTTTACTACCTTGGTAAATCGGATCGTGCACAGATCCCAAAAGTGGATTTGTAACTTCTCTTGGATCCCATCTCAGAGTTGTACCATTTACTTCTATAAAATTTGATTTATCATTAAACGGAGTAAATTCAAATTTTTTGGCTTCTTCTAAAGCTATTCTGGCAGCAGATGTTTTTCCAACTCCAGGGGGACCATAAATCAAAATATGTTGAGGGTATGGAGAAATAAGTTTTGATATCAGAGATTTGATAGATGTTTTTTGACCTATTATTTCTTCAAATGATACGGGCCTCAATATGTTTTGTATATTTTGGTTTAGCTTCCTCTTTGTTAACATTTCAAGCTGAGCATATTTTTTTAATGTTTTTGTATTTTCGGGTCCTTTATTTTTCTTCATTATCTGAAGCTTTATTTCATCAATATATTTTTCCTGTTTTTCATTTAATACTGCTTCAACATCACTTTCGATCTTGCTTTGTATGTATCGTCGACTAATTTCCTCTATTATCAAGTTCCGAGTTTCTAAGTAGGCTTCTTCTAGTTGATGATTTGAAGGAACATCTATTAAGGATTTTCCATCACTTGCTATTACATTTATAGAGTATAATTTTTCGTTTACATTTTTACTTGATATACACTTTATAAGTTTAAATTTTGATGCACGAGATTTTATAATATTTTTATCGAAAAGTTTTTCGAGCATCTCATATAAAACTTTAACCCTAAATTCAATATCATTACTTTTTTGCAATAAGTTTTCAATTTCATCTATTGTAACTTCTGATCTCAAATTATCTCCCCCTTAAATACTAAAAAATTTAATTATCATCCTCACTAATAACTCTTAATACCATGTTAACTGAAACTTCCGGGCATAATTTTATAGAAATTGGGTAGCTACCCAAAGATTTAACGTTATCAAACGATATCTTTTTCTTATCTAAATCTAAATTAAATACCGAGTTTATATGATTACATATATCTTTAGATGTGATTGTACCAAAGAGTTTTCCACTATTCCCTACTTTAGTTTTTATTGTAACCTCTTTATTTTGTATACTTTTAGCAATATTTTGAAACTCAATAATCCTTTCGATATGCATTTGTGTTTCTTTTTCTTTTTTATAGTTTAGTATATTTATGTTTGAAGCGTTGGCCTCAACTGCAAGATTCCTTGGAAAGAGAAAATTTCTTGCATATCCATTAGAAACCTCCACTAAATCATCTTTTTTACCTATATTCTTAATATCACTTGTTAATATAACCTTCATAAAAATACCTCCATAAGTTTGATGAAATTATGTTAGTGTTAATATTTTAGTTTTAATATTTTTATTTTTCAAGATTTATTAAATCTTTTACCTATATATGGTTTAATGAATATTAAAAATATAAAATCATCGCATTAATATAGGTAGTATTGTTTAAAAAGTATTTAAAAATTCTTAATTAAGTAATGTAAATAAATAAAAAAATATATATATTAATCCAAAACTATATTAAAAATAAAGTAGATAGAAGAACAAATCTATCTACTTTATTTTTAATTATTACCCATTAATTCATTTAATTTTTTTTCAACATCTATTCTTGGGAATAGATTGTCCATTTTTTTTATTAATGTTCCAGGAACTGTACCATCAAAGTTTTCAATAGAGTTAAAATCATCTCTACTGTAGTTTAACATATATTTTATTTTTCTAGACGTTTCAGGCATGAATGCATACAAGAGTACAGATACAACCCTTATTGTTTCACATAGATTATATAAAATGGTACCGAGTCTTTCTTTGCTACGTTCATCCTTACTTAAAATCCAAGGTTTTGTTTCATCAATATACTTATTGGATATAGAAATCACGTTAAAAATTTCACTCAATGCTATTGAAATTTTTAAATTATTCATATTTTCAATTACAATATTTTTTATGTTTTTAACAATATTTATTAGTTCTAAATCTATATTTAAAAGAGTTACCTTAGGTGGAATATAAGAATCAAAGTATTTTTCTACCATGGAGACTGTTCTAGATACTAAATTTCCAAGTAGATTTGATAAATCAGAATTTATTTTTAGAATAAATGACCTATTATTAAATATACCGTCATTACCAAATGCAATTTCCCTGAGAAGAAAATATCTTATTGCATCCACTGAAAAATGTTTTGATAATACAACAGGATCTATTACACTACCTTGCGATTTTGACATCTTATTTCCATCGATTAACAACCATCCGTGACCAAATACTTTTTTTGGTAAAGGAAGATCTAGTGCAAATAACAAAATTGGCCAATAAATAACATGAAATCTAACGATTTCTTTACCTACAATTTGTAAATCTGCAGGCCAAAACTTGTTCATAAGACATTCTTCATCATTTTCATAACCGAGAGCAGAAATATAATTAGATAGTGCGTCGATCCAAACGTATACTACATGATCTGAGTCAAAGCTTACTGGAACTCCCCACTTAAAGCTAGTTCTAGATACGCATAAATCCTGAAGTCCGGGTTTTATAAAATTATTAATCATTTCATTTTTTCTGGACTCAGGTTGTATGAAATCTGGATTATCTTCAATATGTTTAACTAACCTATCAGCATATTTACTAATTTTGAAAAAATATGCCTCTTCATTTTGTAGTACAACTTCACGATAACAGTCAGGACATTTTCCATTCTTTAGTTGTGATTCTGTAAAAAATGACTCACAAGGGATACAATAATGACCTTTATAGTTACCTTTATATATGTCACCATTTTTATACAGTTTCTCAAATATCTTTTGTACAGTCCTTATATGATAATCATCAGTTGTTCGAATAAATTTATCATATTTTACATTAAAAAGACTCCAAAGATCTTTAATTTTGTCAACTATTTCATCAACATAGGTTTTAGGATCCTTTAAATTTTTTTCTGCATTCTGTTGTATTTTTAAACCATGTTCATCTGTGCCAGTTAAGAAAATTGTATCATAACCTTGCATTCTCTTAAACCGTGCTATGCAATCGCTCATTATAGTTGTATAAGTATGTCCTATGTGGAGGTTACCAGAGGCATAATATATGGGTGTTGTTATGTAGTATGTGTTTTTATTCATAAAATTTAACCCTTCCTTTTAACCTTTGAATTCGAAGTAATTGCCTGAATTTAAAGGTGAATTTTTGTTGGAAAATGTGATTAATTTTACCATATCATTTGGTTGAAGCACGTAGTTTGATAAATTTAAACATGTACTTGATATATACTCGAGATTTCTTAAATCTTTGTTTATAAGCACTTTTAAATTCGGATTAAAATTCTGACCCAATATGTATATTGTATCATCATCAATTATTATATCATCTATTATTGGAGGATTATTTCCTATTTTAATATTACCATTTTTATAAGGAAAAGTATTATTATGATACATATTTTTATATTTAATATCCATCAATAATTGATTTTCATATTCGTGTATATTTTCATTATTTGTAAAAGTAGTTCTAAACTTGTGATATATGGTGGTACTTAAATCTAAAGAATCTAAAATACTACCAATAAATTCATAAGAATGTAAAAATTTTTTATCTAAATCTATTATTTTGGATTTATCTGATGTTACTACTAAATATGGAGTCTTGAATAAATCACTCTCATTATCTATGGTCTTATAAAATGTACTAAATTGATTACCTAGGGATGGCAGATGATCGCCATAAAATATTAAAATGTAGTCTTCATCGATTTTATCCAAGCTAGTTATTAGATCGATTATAAATTTATCTGTATGTTTTATTATGTTCACATAGTTTTCTAATTCTTTCTTCTCACTTTCGGTTAATATGGAACTTTCTACCCTTATATCTCCATCTATTTCTACTTTGTAAGGACCATGAGCCTCTACGGTTACACCAAATATAAAATCTTTTTCCTTAGTGGATAAAATTTTAGAAATAATTTCATTAATTATAATTTCGTCTTTATACCAAAAATTGTTATTTAAAGACCTATCTGATATAGTTTCTAACGGTATAAACGTGTCAAAACCCAAGTTTGCATAAGCATTGATTCTGTTATAAAAATTTGAAAAGTAATTATGTATTGTAGTTGTTGAGTATCCATAGTTTTTTAAAATATTTGCAAAGCTTTCTACAGAATTATGATTAAGTAAATTTAAATAAGGCATTTTTGAAAATAAATTCCTAATATTTATTCCAGTTAATATTTCAAATTCCGTCTGTGTCGTTCCACCACCAACTACAGGAACAATGATTTCACCATGAGAGTTATTTTCACTCAACATACGAAGGTTTTTAAGAGGATCTTCTGAAAATTTAACTCCATTGAGTTTTAATGGATCGAACATAGACTCTAATTGAATCAAAATTATATTATCACTAAAAGTGGTACTAGTATTACTTTCAATACCGTTGAGCAATGTTTTAATCTCAGAAATCTTATTAATATCATATCCAAAATTATTAATACCAGATATAAAACTGTCTGTATATTGATAAAACGAATAAATAAATCCATTTTTATAATAAGTGTTCACTAAATCAAAATCACTTATTGTACTGGTTATATAATTTCCAAATCTAAACAAACAATCATTTGATACAAAAAATGCAACTAGAAACAGTAAAGCAGAACACAAATTCAAATATTTATTTTTAAATATTGATATAGACATTTTAATATTATTAAAAAATTTAATTGTAATAGCCAATGTGAGAATAATACAGAAAAACAGTAAGAAAAAGTTAATTATAAAATGTTTGTTTAAGTACTTAATACCCACTTCAGTTGCTTCACCAATCAAAGTGAAATCTTCAATTACTAAAGGGGTCTGTCTAAAAAAAGTAGTAGCATTACTTATAATTGCCAGTATACACCAGTAACTATAATGAACAACACAAAATATTATAGGCTTATTAAATACAAAAACGTATATACTTGAAAATATAGAAAACACGATCAAATAGAAGAGGGTAAATAGGTTTGTTGACAACAAAGATTCTATAAATTCTAAAATATTTGGCTTATGTATTAGCTCTATTGATGTAGAAAAAAACAAACACAGTAATAAGTATGATAAAAGGTAATTTCTATAAACAGAGCTATTCTCTATTTGATCAATCATCAACATCTATACCTCTAAAATATAAAGCATTCTTCAAAAATAAGGCTAAGGATATTATACATTGAAATGTATGTTAAATAAAGAAAAATATATTGCTTTTTGAAATATAAAAATGTATCATCAATGAGTATATCGATGAATTTGTTTTACTTAGAACAATCTCATATTTGTAAAATTTTGGAGGTGACTTTCTTAATGGGTAAAGATGAAACTATAAGTGACAGGATGATGAAGGTGTGTCTTTGTAAAGGAGTAACTAAGTATACTATTAAGGAGTGTATAAAAGAAGGGGCACGTACAGTAGATGATGTAAGAAAAAATACGGGTGCTTCTGGAGGAGCTTGTAAAGGTCGAAGGTGTTTGGATAAAATTAATGAAATTATTAATGAGTACGATAAAGGGGAGAATTAAATTCTTCCCTTTACTTTATAAAAATGGATTAAAGAATCTACCGTTATTTATAAACAAAAATATTATTGAGATCAGCATGATAAAAACAAATATTGTAATTGATATTATATCTTGTAGTTTAAAATTTTTATATGTATACCACGTTCTTTTCTTAGAGTATCCGAACGCTCTAAGCTCCATAGCACACGAGATCTTTTCTATTTTGTCGATACTTGAAAAAATTATGGGAATCAAGATCAAAATTGAATTTTTAATTTTTTTGTGTATTCGTTCATTTTTGGATAAATCAATTCCTCTAGCTTGTTTTGACAAAGATATGTTTTTGTAGTCACTCATTACATCAGGTATGTATCTAAGTGATAATGATACCGCATACGATATTTTGTAGCTTACACCTATTTTGTTCAGCGAAGACGCAAACTCACTTGGATTTGTTGTAAGCACAAATATCAAAGCCAAAGGTATAACGCTAAAGTATTTGAGAGTTATATTTAATTGATAGAACAATTGTTCCAGAGTGATTGAATATGGACCAAATACATGAAGTAAGATAGTCTTGGAGCCATAAATTTCATTTCCTATATCCGGCGAAAAAATGTATATGAATATATTGTTTAAGAGTAAAAAAAACATTATGAGTAAAATCGCAAAAGACACATCTTTCAATTTTAATTTTGCTACCTTAAATAAATACAATCCAAATAGTATCATTAACATTAATATTCTTGTATCGTAAGTCATTATGGTGGATATACACCATAAAGTAAAACAAAGTAATTTAGTTGCTCCAGTTAAATTATGTATAAACGACTCTTTTTTAATATACCCAAGTACTAATTTCATCTATTTTCTCAGACTCCTGTCATAGCTTATAATTTTATTTATAAAATATTTGTCATCTATATTAAGAGTTTTACCTAGTTCGTGTAACGAAGTTTGTTTTAAATTTGATTCTTTTACAATTTCTGCATTTGATAATATATTTAAAGGAATATCATCTCCTATTTTAATTCCATCGCACATCACGATACACCTATCTGCATATTCCATTAATAAATACATGTCATGAGTTATGATGACTACAGTTATACCATTAAGGGTCAAACTCTTAATGAACTCCATGATTTGGATGTAATTTTTAAAATCTTGACCAGCGGTCGGTTCATCTAAAATTATTATTTTTGGATTCATTACTAGAATCGATGAGATAGTAACTCGTCTTTTTTGTCCAAAGCTAAGTGCAGATATCGGCCAATTTCTAAACTCATACACACCACATATTTTCATAATATGACTCACGCGATTGGTTATATCGTTACGACTTAATTTCAAATTTTTCAATGCAAATGCAACTTCGTCAAAAACAGTTGTATGACTTATCATTTGATTTGGATTTTGCATCACATATCCTATTATCTTTGAACGATCATATATAGCGTAGTTACTAATATCTTTTCCCTTGAATATGAAACTTCCAGATGAACTTTTAATAAAACCACACATGAGTTTGGAAATTGTTGACTTACCAGCCCCATTTTTTCCAACAATGCACAAAATCTCACCATCAAATAAGTCAAATGACACATTATTTACGACTTTTTTATTTTCATCATATGAGAAACTTATATTTTCACATCTTAAAATTGGGGGTTTAGTGATCGGTTTTGGGAGAGGAGATTCTATACTTTTACAAAAATTATTTACGGATTCACTGATGAACTTAAAGTCTGGATCGTTGGAGTAAAGATAATCCTTAATGTTTATTCCGCAGTATTTTAGTGCACTTACATACAATGGTTCTCTTATACCATAATTTTTTAAAATATTAGCACATAGTAACTCGCTTGAAGTTCCATTAAACACTATCTCCCCATCATCGAGTAAAATTATTCTATCCAGATCCAATTTTAGTATTTCCTCAAGTCTATGTTCAACCACTATTAATGTTTTATTTCCTTTAGAAATTCTGCTCATTAGATTAATTATATCTTCTGATGATTTTGGATCTAAATTAGCAAGGGGTTCGTCAAACAACAATATATCAACGTCATCGATTATTACTCCACCCAATGTTACTTTCTGCTTTTGCCCACCAGATAGATTTTGAGGATTGTAATTTAAGAAACGTTCCATTTCCACAATCTTTGAGGTTTCTAAAACTTTTTTATGCATAACTTTTTGGTCTATACACAAGTTCTCAAGCTTAAAAGCTATATCTTCCGCTGATGTTAAACCTATAAACTGATTATCAGGATCTTGAAGTATTGTACCCACAGATTTTGAAATTTCAAAAATTGATAAATCGCATACTTTTTTACCATTAATTTCTAAATAGCCTTCTATCTGTCCGCTGTAAAAAAACGGAACTATACCGTTTATGGAACTACACAAAGTGCTTTTTCCACATCCAGATGCACCAAGAATCAGCACCCTTTCCCCTTCATAAATATCTAGGTTAATATTTTTAAGAGTGTAATCCCTTTGTGAATTGTACCTGAAGCTAAAATTCCTAAATTTAACTACACTTTTTTTCATTTCAAACAAGCACCTCTAAGCTAGGTATTTTTAAAATTCTTTATACAGACTACCTTCTTTTATTTTAGATTTGGAATATATGATTAGAAAAATTGTACCGACTGTGGACACTGTAAAAATGTTTGATATAGAAGCAAAAATACCTTGTATAAACACCTTATTTAGCGGTTCAGGGTAAATTAACACGTCTAGAGTTGGGGCTAATACCATCCAAGATATAACATTTGCTATAATTTGAAGAAGATTAAATTTCAAAATTTCAAGCTTATTAAATTTATTAAGTTTAATAAATTTTGATCCTATACCAATTATAAAACCGATTATTGACGAAGCTATTATCCAGCTAAACCAAGGAGTTCCGAAAAATAACATGTCCTTGAGAGTATGACCAACAAAGCCTATCAGCAACCCAGAATAGGGACCGTATATTAGAGACATTAATGCTAAAAACGCATACGAGATTTCAAGATTTGTATTTGGAATTCCAGTAGGTATGGAACCAAACCTCCCTAGAATTAAGAAAACGGAGGAACCGATACCTATTGCAACTACATTTCTAACAGACATAACAGAAGAATTTTTCAATTACCATTCCTCCAAATTAAAAAATATTTCTATAAGGAAAGTATACACAATGGACTGTGTTAAATCAATATTTATGGGTAATCATGAAAAAATTTGCCCTGGTATATGTTATTTTCAAATAAATATTTATGAATTGAATTTAACAATTCCCATTTTTTAATACTCCATAATGGTTCGATAATATCTTCTCTTTTTGCATCTCCGGTAATTCTATGTATCACAATGTTTGGATTAGTTATGGATAAAGCTTCTCCTAAAATCTCTATATAACTTTCTCTAGACAGAGTGTATATAGATTTACATTTTAGATATTCGTTATAGAGTTTTGTATTTTTTATTATGTAAAGCAAATGATACTTGATACCCTGTATATCCAGAAGATTAATAAATTTAACTGTATTCATCATTTGATCTTTTGTCTCGTAAGGTAGACCAAATATTACGTGAGCTACTACATTTATGTTGTTCTTTCGCAATTTTTCGACTGAGTATTTAAAACACTCCGAGTCATGACCTCTGTTTATTAATTTTCCTGTGATATCATTTGATGTTTGAAGACCAAGCTCTACGTTTAAGAATGTTTTGTCATTATATTGAACTAAAAGATCTATGATTTCATCACATAGACAATCAGGTCTTGTTGCTATTGACAATCCAACTACTCCTTTTTGATTCAGAGCTTCATCGTACAATTTTTTTAAGTATTTAACTGGACCGTAAGTGTTTGTGTAAGCTTGAAAATACGCAATATATTTTTTTGATTTCCACTTTTTATTCATCATTGTTTTTTGTTCATTAAACTGTTCATTTATAGATTTTAACCTATTACCAGAAAATTCACCTGATCCTCTTGAACTACAAAAAGTGCATCCTCCAAATGATATGGTTCCATCCCTATTTGGACAAGTAAATCCACCATCTAAACTTATTTTCATAACTTTTTCTTTAAATTTTTGTTTTAAGAAATAATCAAGAGAGTAGTAAGGTTTATCACCCCAAATCATAAGATCAATCTCTCCTTTACAAAATTTTAAAAATCAATAGAATCATATTCTACCATAGAAAAAAATAAAAATTAAATATCATAAAAAATAAAAAGGTGAGAGGTTTGGGTGTTCAATTTATAAATACATTTAGAATAGCATGTATATTTATAGGTACCATTGTGGGAGCAGGACTTGCATCAGGAAAAGAAATCTACCAATTTTTTTCTGTATATGGGTTAAAGAGTTTTTTAGGACTCATAATGTGTTTTGTAATATATGTAGTAATTGGAAATATGATTTGCAATATTTCACATAAGAAAAATTTATCTTCCTATAGCGAACTCATAAATGAAGTTTGTCCTAAATTTCCAGCTAGAATATTAAATATTTTTACGAGTTTATATTATCTATTTTCGTCATCTATAATTTTTGCAGCTAGTGGATCTATAATAAATGAATTTTTTTCGATTCATAAATTTTATGGTATTTTTTTTATGGTGATTGCTACAGTATTAATTTTAAAATTTAGTATGAAAGGATTGTTTTGGGTTAATGCAATAACCGTTCCAGTAATGATATTTGTTATACTTATAATGTTTATATTATCTGAAGTATTTTTTTCACCCATTAATATACAGGTATCATTTGCTGAAACTTTAAACAATGGGATAAGTATTCACAATAATATAGTTTTATCGAGTATGTTATATAGTGGATTTAATCTTTTAAGTGCATCTGGAATTTTAGCACCTTTAGCTATTGAAAATAAAAAGAATAGTTTTAGGAATGGGATAATTGTGGGTGCTTTTTTTTTAATTCTAATAAGTATTATAATTAATTATATGATCTTAAATAATATGCCTTATATTTCACGATACGATATACCACTTTTGTATATAGGAAGAATATTTGGTAAAGTATTTCAATTAATTATACTGATTTTGATATGGTGTGAAATGTTGTCAACAGAAATTTCGAGTACTTATTCTTTAGCTAGGAGTTTATCTCAAAGGATTAATTGTACATTTTCAAGAGCACTATTCATAATTTTGTGTATAGCTATACCCATATCTGTATTTGGATTTTCAAAACTTATATCTATAATTTATCCAATATTTGGATTTTTAAGTTTTATATTTTTATTCTACATAATCAAGTATGGATTTAAAAAACAGCCTTAGCAAATATTCGCTAAGACTGTTTTAATTTTACATGGAGTGTATATTTTTGAATACATTTAATACATTTTCAATCTCCAAATGTGTTTTTGAAACATTTTTGAAATCTTTATCTTTGATAAAGAGCTTAATTTTAGAATAAAGGCTCAAATTCTTAAATGTATCTACAAATAATTTAAATTTTAATTCGTTTAACATTATGAGAATCATAGAAGATAATCTTGTATCATTATTGTAGTTATTAATAATTATTTCTACATTGTTTCTGTATTTTTGCAATATTCTATGCTCTATTTCCATTAGATATTTGTTCATTGAAGATTGTTTAAAACTATTTATTATATCTAGAGTGAATACTTGACTTTCAGTTAATATAGAACAATTACAATCATTTAAAGTCTCTAAGTTTTCATACACTGTTTTTGGACTTTTATGAAAAAATTTATCTCTATTTTCATCGTTATATTTTTCAAATACGTTCTCTTCACTCCTATATATCTTAAATTTTTCTAAATATTCTGATTCCTCACCATAATCTTTAGATAGTTCTTTTAATAAGAATTCTTCATTTTTGTTTATTGAAAATTTTATACCATCTATTGAACAAACGTTTATGGAAGCTAATGTTAGGTAAATATTAGTTTTAGGATTTGGAGATCTTAACTCAAATCTTGTAGAATATGGATTTTTTAAATCACGTATTAGTGCAATTAATATAGATCTATTCCTAGATGGAATATCTTTTGAAACACCTAAGGATGCAACTGTACAAACTGGTGCTTCAAATCCTGGTTTTAGCCTATTTAATGAATCAATAGTATTAGATACGAATGGGCTTATAACATCATAATTTTTAAGTATCCCCATAAGAACTCCATAACCAATTGAACTCATAAACTCATTTTTATTGTTATGAAATAGGTTTATATTTTTACCATTTTTAAGTTTTAAAAATACACTAAAGTGAAGATGAGCTCCGTTACCAGATACGTCCTCTATAGGTTTAGCGTCAAATATTGTATCGAGACCATGACTTCTAAAAACTTCCTTTATTATGCTTTTAACTATCAAAATATTGTCACAAGCTTGAAGAATAGTTGAATATTTCCAATCTATCTCTAATTGTTCAAGTATATGATATTTACCCAATGCGTCAATTTTTGATTTTATTCCTCCGACTTCTTTGTGACCCATCTCAGGTTCTAAACCGTAGTTTTTAATCATTGTAAGAGATTCTTCAAGGGCTGTTCTTACGATTCCTTTGGTTACATTCCAATACTGTTCATGTAAATATTGGGAAGTTGTTAAATCCTCAATGTTTACCAATTCTTCTGGAGTTTTAACCCAAAATTCTAACTCAGTAGCCACATTAATAACTATATCTTTTATATCGTTGTAATTTATGTTATTTAAAACATGAGGATTATTTTTTATAAGATTTAGGAGTTGGTTTTTAAAAAATATTACAGATCTGTTTAATATAGATCTTGAATCTATATATTTATTGTTGTGTACTAAAAAACTTGGAATTTTTAAAGTACCAGTAGGTTTATAAAGTTTGGTATCCATGTTTTTGAAATTATAGTCCACAAACCAATTGCAGTTCTTGTCTACTATGATATCAACTTTTGCGTTATTAAGTGTTGCAATTCCCGTCAATATAACAGATGATCCGTCAGTTTGTACTGCACATCCATTCAAAAATAAATCTATATCGTTTATAAATATGTTTATGGGTATTTTTTCATCTGTATCATTTCCATCTAAATCTATACCTACTAGCGATACAAATTTAATTTCGGGATGTTTCTTGAATAAATCTAACAAATACTCCTTAGATATATACTCTTTTTTTATTGTGTATATTAAATCACTAGGCATACATTTTAATATACAAAATACATTTAAGTATTTTATATTTTCCCCTTTCTATTTATTATTCAAATATTAACTTGAGTTTAGTTGTATATTGAAATCATATTGTGTAATTAAGCTTAGAATTAAATATCGAAATTTAGATTATTACATCTGCTTTAAGTAAAAATAGAAAATTTGTACTAGGGTATGAGTTGATATATTAAGAAAATTTTCCCAACTTTTTACTTAATGTGAGATATTTAAAAATTACGTACGAACTTTTGAATAGTTCTGATGTTTATTTAGATATTACATGAGTATAGGTTTGTAAAATATAAAAAATATTGTAATGACTTAACCTTTTGTATAAGATTTTATAGTTTGTGTTTTTAATATTAGTACTTATATTCTTGACTAATTGTTAAATATACATCATGATATGGTTTGAGAATTTCATTTACATGGATTAGCAACTAAAATCAAGTACATAATATTATAATACTTAAATTTTTTAGTAATAGCATTACATTATTTTTTTATGATCAGATATGTTTTGAAAGTTAAATTATGTTCTTCATAAATGAAGGTCGAAAATACATCAAAGTAATTTTTGATTTTACTAAAAACATTAGTATTTAAATCGAATTATGAGAGTTTTATGTATTGGTAGTTTTTTATTTATAGAAAGTCACCTAGGGGTGTGGAATCATGGTATAATTAAATTCACTTAATTGTCGATTTGGAGAGGATTATAATATGGTTTTAAAAAACAAAAATATTGGTTTTCTTGACTCAGGTATTGGGGGAATTGCTGTTTTAAAAAATGCTATAAGACTTCTAAAAAATGAGATATTCATATACTTTGGAGATTCCAAAAATTTACCATATGGAAGTAAAACTCAGATTGAGGTAACTAAATTGTGTGTAAATATATGTGATTTTTTAATATATGAAAACAACTGTAAGGCAATTGTTTTAGCTTGTAACACGGCTAGTAGTGCTGCAGTTAATGCATTGAGGCAAATATATGAACCTGATATCCCTATAATAGCTATGGAGCCTGCAATAAAGCCTGCAGTAGCGTATATAAAAAATAACAAATTGAGTGGACGGATACTCGTATTGGCTACTCCATTTACTATAAATGGAGATAAGTTTAAAAAACTAATAGATTTTTACAAAAATATTGAAATTAATTATGTAGCGCTTAAAGATTTAGCACACATGATTGAGGAAGGTATGCATAGAGATGAGATATATGAGTATCTATATGAAGAATTAGCTAAATTTTATAATGTATTTGATTGTGTTGTCCTTGGGTGCACACATTATTTTTTTGTTCAGGATGTGTTAAAAGAAATTCTTGGAAATAATATAAAAACTTTTGACGGTATATATGGCACCAGTATGGAACTTAAGCGAAGACTTAATATTATGGGAATGATGAATGAAGTGTCTTTAAAGGATAGAAAAATGGTACACATATATAATTCACTAGATGATAGCAAGATTGCTAGATGTTATGATTTACTGGACCTGGAGGAAAATTAGATTGAAAAGGTTTATTATTTATGGTTTTACATTAGATGAGGTTTCAAGTATGAAAAAACTTGTTAGTTTTGTGAGTAGGAGCATAGAGTACATAACAATACAAAATAACGATTTCGAAGTACAACTCGAGGAAGTCGTAAGAAATAGGAAATTTAAAATTGATTCTGATTTTGATTTTGATGAAAAAGTTATAATCTTTGATGGAATACTATTAAAAGAGCTAAACATTTATTATAAAATTTTGAAACTTAAACTTAGTAAAAAAATAATATTTGCTAAGACTACAGAGAGCTCATTAAAAATGAGAATAAAGGATTTATTTAATGAATTTAAAATGGAAAGAAAATTTTTAAAGAAAAATAATAAGTAACATAATTTTAGTTTATGAATAAATTCTTAATTATATAATATTTTTGGAGAATATCAATGGCTCTAGGATCACTAAAAATTCAAACTTATACTAACAATATTGCAACTCCAGTTAATAATGCGAAAATTAGAGTAACTTTATATGATTCAAATAATAATGTTAAAAATACTTTAAATTTAAATACAGATGATTCAGGAATTGCTGAGTTAGACGAAATTCAAACTCCTCCATTAGAATTTTCTTTAGATGAAAATGCTTATGAACAACCATATAGTCTTTGTGATATTCTTGTAGAAAAGAAGGGATATTCACAAACGTTTATTGAAGGATGTCAATTGCTTGGAGATGAACAATCCATTCAACTTGTTGATTTAATACCATTAAATCAAAATATTCCGTCAAATGATCAATCTCAAGAAATAATAATTCTTCCGAATAGACTGTATGGAGACTATTTACCGAAAATTCCGGAAAGTGAAGATAAAGAAGTGCCTAACACCACTGGTCAGTCTGTATTACCAGAAGTTATTATTCCAGAGTTTATAACAGTTCATATGGGTGCACCTAATTCAAACGCTAAAAACTATACAGTACCATACAAGGATTATATAAAAAATGTTGCTTCATGTGAAATATACTCGACATGGCCTTCTAATGCTATTAGAGCTAATATATATGCTATAATATCTTTTACATTAAATCGAGTTTACACAGAATGGTACAGAGGAAAAGGTAAAGATTTTACAATAACTAGTTCAACTGCATATGATCATGCTTTTAACTATGGTAGAAACATATTTAAGAATATATCGAATATTGTAGATGAAATTTTTTCTACTTATATGAGGAGACCTGGAGCGAAACAGCCCCTGTTTGCCCAGTATTGTGATGGAAAAAAGGTTAAGTGTCCAGGATGGATGACGCAATGGGGAAGTAAATATTTAGCAGATGAAGGTTATACTCCATACGAAATATTGACAAATTTTTATGGGACAAATTTAGATTTGGTCAGAGCAAGTCAGGTTATTGGAATTCCATTATCTTATCCGGGATATCCATTAAGTGTAGGTAGTAGTGGATCAGCAGTTGTGGAAATACAAAGGTATTTAAATACCATTTCTGAAAATTATCCTTCAATACCTAAGGTGTTAGTTGATGGAATATATGGAATTAAAACTAGAGATTCCGTAAGGAGGTTTCAAGAAATTTTTAATGTAAATGTATCTGGAATAGTTGAATATGATACTTGGTATGCTTTATCTAATGTTTATGTTGCTGTAACTGAAATAGCAGAGTTGAGGTATGTTAATTCTCAAAATAAAAGTTTAAGAGAATTTATTCCTTATTCTCCATTTGGGGAAATTCCTAAATTGAAATATTAAAATATTAAGTCATTGATTATTTTCAATGGCTTAATACTATTTTTATAAAATATTTAATCTAATTTTGATTTATTATTTACTTTAAAATGATATAATCTTACTTAGGGGAGGATTTATAGAAATAGAGACATATTATGAATAGAAGAATTTATAAATATTTTTTAATTTTATCTATATTAGTTTTATTTTTTGGTATTTTAAGTGTTTATAATAGAGACTCTGATCATGGGGATGATATTTATATAAGGGAAATTAATAAATTATTTGAAAAGGTTACTAATATTAAAAATGCTTTTGACTCTGAAAAGAAAAGGTATATGGGAGGTAACTTTGTTAATAGGCATTTTGTCAAATTTATGAGAGATAATCTTATTGATGTAAGAAACCGTATTGATGAATTGATATACGGTATAAATACTAATAGTTACGTAGGTATAAATAAAAAATATTTGGTGAATATCTTGAAGGATTTTTCTAAAATAGTTAACAGTGAGTACATAGTTGAAGGTATATTTAACTCCAGTGATACTTCAGTAATGAAAAATTTTGAAGTTATAATTAATGATATTATTAAAGTTTCAATGAAGTACGCTATATTTAAGATTAGTTTTGGAATTGGCAATACTTGAATTTTGTAGCTGGAGGATTTTTATGAGAAGGATTTTAGGTATTTGTATAGTTTGCACTTTATTTATTTTTACAGCGTGTTCTACTAAAAATGGAGAGGGAAAAAATAACAAAAGAATAAAAATTGGAGTTACTATGTCTCCTCATGGAGAAATATTAAATAATATTAAGAAAATTTTTGATTTGGATTATGAAGTCATAAACTATATAAACTATGAAACGTTAAATGAGGATCTTTTATTGGGAAAAATTGATGCTAATTTTTTCCAAACAAGAGACTATTTGGATAATTTTAATAAAAATTCAGATACAAAACTTGTTGAATTGGCATTAGTACATATTGAACCACTTATTATATATAGCAATGAATATAGATCTATTGAAAATGTGAGACAAGGGGACGTTGTTTACATTCCAAATGATACCGTAAACAGGAGTAGAGCTCTTGAGTTGTTACAAGATGCTGGTCTTATTAAGATATCTTTAGATCTAAATCAAGAGAATTACATTGTGGTTGAAAATAATAAGGATCTAGTTATAAATGAGGTTGTGTCTGTTTTATTGCCGTCTTTTTATGAACAATCCGATCTTATTATTATGAATACGAATATAGCTCTAGAAAGTGGTATATTCCCTTATGTAGCCGGAATTTTTTATGAGAAAACTTTTACAGAGGATGATGGAAAAGTAAATGTTTTTGTTACTACGGAGAGCATGAAAACATCTGTAGAATTAAAGCAAGTAGCTCAGGGTTTAAATAGTTATGAAACATTTAAGTTTATAAATGAAAAGTATAGGGGATTTGTTAAACCTATATTTTAGGTCGTTTTATTGTCTGAATTTTAAGGAGGAATTATTTATGGATGTGAAGTTTTTAGAGAATACCGCAAGGAAGGTTAGAAGACTATTATTAAAATCAATACATAGTGCTGGTAAGGGCCATTATGGAGGAAGTTTATCTATAGTGGATATATTGGTACTTTTATATAATAACGAAATGAACATTGATGTTAATAATCCCAAAATGAAGAATAGAGATAGATTCGTTTTATCTAAAGGTCATGCTGGGCCGGCCCTATATGCTGTATTAGCAGATAAGGGATATATAAGAGAAGACGATTTATTAACGCTCAATAAGGAAAATACTTTGCTTCCAAGTCATTGTGATATGAATAGAACAAATGGAGTTGATATGACGACTGGTTCTCTAGGGCAGGGGATAAGTTGTGCAGTTGGTATGGCTAAGGCATCAAAGACAAAAAATGATAGTGCATATATATATTGTATAGTTGGCGATGGAGAATGTGATGAGGGACAGGTTTGGGAGGCAGCTATGGCAGCTTCTTCGTTCAAGTTAAATAATTTGATTGTATTTGTTGATTATAATAAAATGCAATTGGATGGGGAGTTGAAGGATATAGTTGATATAGGCGATATAGGTAGTAAATGGGCTTCTTTTGGTTTTTTTGTTAAGGAGGTAAATGGACATGATTTTAATGAGATGCATAATGCCATATGTGCTGGTAAAAAACAGGATAAGCCTACGGCGATAATATTAAATACTATAAAGGGCAAGGGAGTATCTATTATAGAACGTGTGGGATATAAAAATCATAGTATGGGATTGACTGATGAGGAATTTGAGAATTCTATGCTAGAATTAAATTAGTAGGGGGGGTATTCTGATGGAAATGAGGGAAGTTCTTTTTGAGACAATAAGACAAATTATGGATAAAGATAAGGATGTCATTTTTATGGATGCTGATTTAGCAGAAGCTAATGGCACTATGAGGCTTAGAGAAATATTTAGGGATAGAGCTTTCGATGTTGGAATAAGTGAAGCTAATATGGCTAGTATGGCAGCAGGAATGAGTGCTTATGGAGCTAAACCGTATATATGTACTTTCACTCCATTTTCTTCAAGAAGGATATGTGATCAGATAGCTATTTCTCAAGTCTATGCTAAACAAAATGTTAAAATCATTGCAACAGATGCTGGGGTTTCTGCAGAGATGAATGGGGGTACTCATATGAGCTTCGAGGATATAGGAGTACTCAGAAGCATACCTGAAATAACAATAATAGATGTCGTAGATGAAGTTCATTTGCGGGAGGTTTTGTTTGAAACTGTAAATTTTAAAGGTGTAGTTTATATAAGGTTTCCAAGAAAACAAGTTCCAAAAGTTTACAGCGACGATTTTAAATTTAATATTTCGAAGGCTGATATTATTAAAAATGGAAATGATATTACTGTATTTGCCTCCGGAATAATGGTGAGCCCATCAATTATTGCCTCTAAAATTTTGGAAGATGAGGGAATAAGTGTTGAGGTTATATCTGTACCTGTGATAAAACCAATCGATAAGGAGACAATCATAAATTCTATACTAAAAACTAAGAGAGCGGTAACTGTTGAAAATCACAATATAATTGGAGGTTTGTACAGTGCTGTTTCGGAGGTTTCGAGCAGTAGTTATCCAGTTCCCATTAGGGCTATAGGAGTAAATGATCATTTTGGTGAAGTTGGAAGTATGGATTTTTTGTTTAAAAAATACAACATGACTTACGACGATATAGTAAGGGAATGTAGAGGTCTGTTAAATAGGTTATCTTAATTTTTGATGGATGGTTAATGAGCCATAAGAGGTATACTCATTGTTTAATGAGTATACCTCTTTAATTATAATGGGTCGTACGGGAGTCAATCCCGTGTTACTACCGTGAAAGAGCAATGTACTAATAGCTTGCCCAACAAATTACAAGCAATTAAATACAAAATAGCATCTATCTACATAAGAAAGATGCCATTTTTCTATACACAAAAGAATGGTGGGCACAACAGGGATCGAACCTGTGACCTCCTGCTTGTAAGGCAGACGCTCTCCCAGCTGAGCTATATGCCCTAATGGTGACTCGTACGGGAATCGAACCCGTGTTACCACCGTGAAAGGGTGGTGTCTTAACCGCTTGACCAACGAGCCACAATACAATTGTCATTATACAGTATAAGAAACAATATGTCAATAGAGTTATTCAAAATTTATTTTCCAATACTTAAATGTGTTTAACATAAAATCCAAAATTTGTCAAGTTGACACCTGTGAAGTATGTATGTATCATGAGTTACTGAAAGGAGTTAGCAGATGTCTGTAAAGATTTTTGATACTCATTGTCATTATGACGATGAGGCATTTGAATGCGATAGGGATGAAGTACTAAATAGGCAAATTAACTTTGGGGTTAAGAATATTTTGAATTGTTCTGTTGATGTAGAATCATGTAAAAAAATTATTAGTATGGTGAAAGAATATGATTTCGTTTACGGGGCTTGTGGAATACATCCAAGTTATTCTAAATATTATTATAAAACAAACTATATAGATGATTTATATAAATTTCACAGTCAGAGTGAGAAAATTTTAGCTGTAGGTGAAATTGGTCTTGATTATTTTTATAAAGATCTAGATGTCAATATACAGAAGGATGTATTTATTCAGCAATTGGAACTTGCCAAATATTTAGATAAACCTGTTGTTATACACTGTAGAGATGCTCATAAAGATGTATTAGATATAGTGAAGATGTTTATGCCGCTTCGTGGTGTTATTCATTGTTTTTCTACAAGCTTAGAGATTGCGAAGGAATGGATTAAATTAGGTTTTTATTTAGGTATATCTGGAATTGTAACGTTTAAAAATGCAGTTAAGATATTAGATGTCATTAAGGAAGTACCTATTGAATTCCTAGTTACAGAGACAGATTGTCCGTATCTTTCTCCAGTTCCTCATAGGGGTAAACGTAATGAATCTATAAATATTGAGCATATAATAAAACATATTGCTAAAATTAAGAGTGAGGACTTCTATAAAATTGCAGATACTTTATACAGAAACGCAGTAGAATTTTTGAATTTGTAATGGTATTAAGGTTTTATTGGGAGGAAATTATGATAAAATCAAAGTCGGTTAGGACTATAGCATTCCTGATCTTTAGTTCAGTAATTTTTATATCCGTGTTTTGTTTAGTTCTGAGTATAAACAAACCTGTAACAATTATTGTAAATGGTGTTGAGATATCTACTCGTACTAATGGAAATATGACGGAAGATATATCGAGTGGGAATGGTATAGTCTTGGAAGATGGAGGAATAGTTTTTCCGTTTAGATATTCACAAATAAATAGCGGAGAAACTACAGTTTTATACAATCCAGTCCCGGTTATTTTATACTTAGGTGATAGGGATCCTTATGAAGTTATGACCACATCTAAAACTGTGGAAGATTTATTAAGGGAGCATGAAATTGAGTATGAAGAAGAAGATATAGTGCTTCCTTCACTTTACGCTAATATTGTACCAGATCTTGAGATAAGAGTTAAATATGTTGATGTAGAGATAGAAACTGTACAATATGAAGTTGAATATAATACTAGCTTCGTTTATAATGAGGATATGTACGAGGGGACTCAATCTATACTTCAACGTGGGAAGAATGGTATTAGGTTGGTTGAGATTGAGAGACAATATGAAAATGGTGTAGAGGTTGGTAACAGTATTATTTATGATGTAATCGAAGTTGATCCTATTGATGAGATAGTTGAAAAGGGAACAAAGATAAGAGAATCTGTTTATATTGGCAATGATAATTCAATTGCATTGTTTAATAATGCGTATGAAAATGGTAGCAGAATTAGTTTTTTGGGCAAAGAGTATTCCATAAGTTATGTAAAATATGTTGAAGTTACAGCTTTTTATAATAGTGGATCAAATGGGAATCATACAACTGCTACCGGCAATCCTACTGTATATAATCCTTCAGGGTGGAGCACTATAGCTGTTGACCCTAAGGTTATTCCGCTTGGAACTAGAGTGTATGTTGACGGTTATGGATTTGGGATAGCACATGACACTGGAAGTGCTATAAAGGGTGATATTATAGACGTGTTTATGCCAAGTAGGAGCGAAGCATATGCTTGGGGAAGAAAGAAAAATGTTAAAATTTATATATTAAATTAGTTTTATTAATCTAACTGTGGTATTTGGTTTCCAAGTATTGCAGTTGTTTTTTATAGGAGGATCGAATGATTAAGATTAAAGAGGTAGTTGTCGTTGAAGGTATTAAGGATGAAATTGCCATTAAAAAATCTGTGGATGCGGAAGTTATACATGTTTCTGGATTTGGTATATCTAGTGAAACCATAAATCTTATTAAAAGTGCTCAGAAAAGGTGTGGAGTGATACTATTTATGGATTCAGATTCTGCTGGTGAACGTATAAGGAAAATCATTTCAAGTAAGGTAAAAGGTGTTAAACATGCCTATATTTCTAGGGAAAAGAGTATGAAAAATGGAAATATAGGAGTCGAAAATGCTTTTCCTGAAGATATCTTAGAGTCTATTAAAAATGCAAAATGTATTATTGATTCTAGGAGGAACGAGTTTACTATTCATGATCTTATTAGAAATGATTTGATTAACACTAAAGAGTCATCAAAGAGGAGGGAAGCATTAGGTAATTTATTAGGTATAGGATATGCTAATGGTAAGAAGTTTTTATCTAGACTTAATTATTTTAACATATCTAGGGAGCAATTTAATTATGGTGTAGAAAAAATTTAAAGCGGAGCTTTTACTATGAAGATTAAATATATCAAGAAAAAATATGGATTTAATTTTAAACCTTCCTTAGGTCAAAATTTTTTTAATAATGATGATTTACTCAAAAGTATGGTTGATAAACTAGATATCACTGCTAATGACACTGTACTCGAAATAGGTCCTGGTTTTGGGTCCTTGACTGAAAAGCTATTATGCAGAACGAGAAATGTTATTTGCGTTGAAGTTGATAAATGTATTGTTTCGATATTAAATGAGGAATTTAAAAATTATAAAAATTTAAAAATCATATCTGGAGATTTCCTTAAGATAGAATTAAATAATATGGAAGAACTAAAGAGAGATATAAAAGTGGTAGCTAATATACCATACTACATAACAACTCCTATACTTGAAAAATTATTTAAAAGCGACTTAAATATAAAATTTATAGCTGTTATGGTACAAAAGGAGGTAGGAGATAGAATCTTAGCCTTACCATCTACCAAAGATTACGGGTCTCTAACGGTATTTGTTAACTATTATTCAAAAGTTTCGATGATAGAGAAAATTTCTGCATGTAATTTTATACCTAAACCTAAAGTTGATTCTATATTTTTGAAATGTGATATACTCCACGATAGGTTTTTTAAAAATCACAAAATTGAAGTTGAATTTTTACGATTTGTAAAAGAGTGTTTTACTATGAGAAGAAAGAACTTATTTAATGTATTGAGTAGGTTTAATGTAGATAAGGATGATCTCGTAAAAATATCCTTGGATTTGAATATAGATTTTAATCAAAGAATTGAAAATATAGACCTTTTTGATATGCAGCACATATTTAATAAAATACATAAACTCCGCTGATTTATAAAGTTAATATGTTTTAGTAAATTTTAAATTAGAAATGCATAATATTAAATTAAGATCTAGAAAATTCGGAGATTTAAATGAGTGGTTCTGATAATAAAAAGTTTATAATACTTCAAGAGGACGATAAAGGATTTTCATTTAATGGTAAAAAATCATCTGGATATACAAAGATAGAAAATAAAGATTTTAAATTTAAAATATTTTATTATGTACAAAATCTTAATACTGAAAATACGTATACTCTTAATTTAATTTTAAAAAATGATGATAAGATAGAAATAATTTCTATTGGGGATGCGAAAACCGATGAAAATGGCAAGATAGATATTGCATATGATTTTGATGAATCTATTTTAGATAACGTTTGTGGAAGTGCTGTATGTGTTAAGGATTTTAAAGGTATGCTAAAATTTCCTCTTAGTGGTTTTTTACCTAAAAAGAGAATACTTAATTGGAAAGTTGATCAGTTTAGAGCTATTAAAAATAGACCTTTTAGGAGAGAAATTGTTTCATTTGAAAAAAAAAAGGAAAGTGAAATTGATGTAGATAAGGACTTAACCAATGATGTTGACAATGATAAGAAAATTATTTTAGATGAAGAACCTAAAAAACATATTAAGACTTATTTAGAGAGTAATGATGTTGATAATGAACATGATGTATATAGCAAATACGATAATCAGGATGCATACTCATTTGACAGTAAAGATTTGACCGAAGATAATATGAGAGAACTTCAAGATAATTATCATGAGCATGAGAACATAATAAGAGGAATAATAGATACATCAAAAGAGAATTGTAGTCAGGCTAAATACCATATTGATGCTTTGAAGAAACTTCTGAAGAAAGATAACGGGAGTATTGAAAAGATGATAAAGAACTTATTTCCTGAGTTATTTAGAATTACGAAAAAGTTTAAAGGAAGCTATGAGTATAGATTTTTTTTAAATATACTTTGTGAATATGAGGAAATTGATTCTGTAGATTTTAACGAGTTTAGGGTATTCAAAGTGTGTGTGTCTAAGTTTTCAGAAATGGAAAACGTTAAGAAGTATGATAATGTTAAATATGCTGTCGTATATTATCCTATGCTTTGTATGTATCCATACTTTAAAGATAAGGGATATTTTATAATTGGGATAAATTGTAATGAATGTGATGAAATTCCACATCTCATTTATGGTGTGGAGGTAAAAAATAATATGGAAAATGAATTTCCATATGATGGGGAAATAGGTTTTAATAAGTATGTTTATGATTATGGCACTTCCAAAGGATATCACATAATGGAATATGATTATAAAGAATGTGTTATAAAATAGGTTATTTTAATAACCTATTTTATGGTTACATATTGAGTAATTTTTATTACAAATATACATTTATAGATGAAAATTTGCTTAACAGAATAATGGTATCATTCAAGATTAACTAATTTATATTTTTGATTATAGAGTGTAATTTTAAATTTTGGTAAGCATTTCTAAAATTATTTTATATTTAACTTAGTAGTTACACATATTAAAATATAAAGTTACATAACTTATAGGTAAATTTGATATTTTTTACATCTAAGCATAATTTTAATGATACTTAGAAATTAAAGATTAAAGTACTATTAAAAAATATTTTCATATTGCAGTAAGATGCATTTAAAAAGATATCTTTAGGAGTATTTATTACGATAATATAAATGATTTTAAATTTATTAATACTTTTAATCGCATAACTTACAGTAACCATAACCTTTTTTCATTTGAATTATCTGTAACATGCTATATATAGTAGTGGTAGTTAAGGTTATTTTGGAAGGTTAGTAGAGGTTTTTTATAAATAATATTAAATTTTTGTATAATTTAAATGAAAATATAAGTTGTTTATTCATGAATGTGGTATTTTAGCGGTATGAGAGTGTTATTACTCAATAATGTGGATTTTATGTTGTGACACAACGTTATATTTTCAATAACGGTAAATTTTAGTGTATGTGGGGAATTGTACAAAATATATTTTTATTTATGTATTATAAAAATTAAGTTTGATATTTATTTTATATTAAAGGAGGGTTATTAAATGGAATTTGGTATAGTGAATGATTTGGTAAAACAGTATGATGTTTTAGTAGTTCCTTGTTTTTTGGATGTGAAAAATGACGATTTTAAAAATATTTTAAGCAATCTAGAAAATAAAAAATTATTTTCGTCAAAGGAAGGTGCAAGCTATAATTTTTTAGATTGTGGAAAAAATAGTTTATCAAATATAATATTTTTAGGTCTTGGATTTAAAAAAGATATCACGTATGAGAAATTATATAAACACATAGTTTCTTGTTTTAAGGATTTTAAATTTAATAGAAATATAAATATTTTAATAAATTTGTTTGAAAGCAAAAAAATAAATTATTATAATGTATTAAAGGCATTTGTATTATCTCTTAATTCATGTAATTATACATTTTCTAAGTATTTTTCAAAGAAAAGGGAGAATTTCGAGATTAATGTAGATTTTTATTGCAAATCGAGTATACTTGACGTAAATAATTTAAATGAAATTGTTAATATAATGGATTGTATAAACATAACCAGAAATTTAGTTAATGAACCATCGAATATTTTAACTCCCCATGAATTTGCACAAAGATGTTGTGATGTTGTAAAAAAATTAGATGTTGATATAGATGTTTATGATGAAAATTGGATAAAAGAAAATAAATTGAAAGCTTTATATGAAGTTGGTAAAGCTTCTGCAAATAAGCCTAGGTTTATAGTTATGAAATATTTTGGTAATAAACAAAGTAACAGATCTATTTCTTTTGTGGGAAAGGGTCTAACTTATGATTCGGGAGGTTATTCCATAAAAAGCTCCGATGGTATGCTTACAATGAAATGTGATATGGGCGGTGCTGCTTCTGTACTTTCTCTCATCACTTTAGTTGCAAGGGAGATGCTTAAGATAAATATATATGTGGTTATCCCAGTTTGTGAGAATATGATAGATGGAAATGGACTTAAGCCAGGTGACGTAATAGGATCTCTATCTAATAAAACTATAGAAATTATTTCTACAGATGCAGAAGGAAGGTTAGTACTTGCAGATGGTGTTTATTATGCCGCAGATAAACTAAACAGCGATGTTATTATAGATATTGCAACATTAACTGGTGCTTGTGGAATTGCCCTAGGTACAAAATATGCAGCAATTATTGATAATAATGAAGAATTGTTTGATCAACTTTATGAATCAACTGAAAATACTGTAGATAATATATGGAGACTTCCAGGAGATGAAGAATATAAGGAGCTTTTAAAATCTGATATTGCGGATTTGAAAAATCTTGGAGGAAGATATGGTGGTACTATAACTGCTGGATTGTTTGTTGGAGAGTTTGTCAAAGGAAAACCTTGGGCTCATATTGATATAGCATACGTTTCATGGAATGATACACCTAGTAGTATCTTTCCAAAGAAAGGTGGTACAGGAGCTTTAATAGAGCTTCTTTATAAATTTTGTAAAATGAATAGTGAAAAATAAACAGGGGAGCATTAATTTGCTCCCCTGTTTATTTTTAGGATTGATCTCTTTCGTTCAAGGCTATATTATAATGCTTTAAAATTTCAGTTTGAAATTTTTGCCTTACATCTGTGGATATCGGATGAGCTATGTCCTTAAACTCTCCATTTGGGGTTTTTCTACTAGGCATAGCTATAAATAATCCATTCTCTCCTTCTATTACTTTAATATCGTGTACCACAAATTCATTATCTAAAGTTATGGAAACGATTGCTTTCATTTTGCCCTCATTAGTAATTTTTCTGATTTTAACATCTGTAACTTGCATTAGATTCACCTCTATAAGTTTTTCAATAGTATAAGGTTTATTCTATGCAAAAAAGTAAAAAATATATTCGTGAAAATAATAAGTTTTAAAAAAATATATTATTATTTAATAAACATGTATTTTTTTTGCTAAAAAATGTATATAATTATAAAAAGTCCTATGCAATTAAGGAGTGTTTTTCTTGCAAGATCATCTTATAGACGATATTAAAATTAAAAGTAAAAGTATATATTTAATAGGTATTGGTGGAATTAGTATGAGTGGTATTGCATCAATACTTTTGGATAAAGGGTTCAAAGTTTCAGGAAGTGACGCATGTGAGAACAGCTTAACACTAAAGCTTAGGGAGTTTGGTTGCAAAATAAATATAGGTCATAACAGTGAAAATATAAGTGATGATATAGGACTTATTGTATATACGGCTGCTGTTAAATTGGATAATGAAGAAATAAAAAAGGGTAATAGTAAAAATATACCTATTATAAATAGAGCTGAGTTTCTGGGTATTTTAACTAGGAAATATAGTAAATGTGTTACTGTTTCTGGTACCCATGGAAAAACTACGACTACTTCCATATTTAGCTACGTTATGATTTATAATGAACTTGATCCTACTATTTTGTTAGGAGGAGAATCGCACATTATAAATGGGAATTTCAGAATAGGTCAAAGTGACTATTTGTTAATGGAGGCTTGTGAGTACAGGGAGTCGTTTTTAAAATTTTCAACAAACATAGGTGTTATACTCAACATAGATAGGGATCATTTGGATTATTACAGGGATTTAGAGCACATAAAAAATACTTTTAGAAAATATGTGAAGAATATACCTGAAGATGGTGCTTTGATCGTATGTGCGGATGATGAAAATATTGGTGACGTTTTAAGCTGTGCTAAATGTAAAGTTTTGTCCTATGGTATGATGCAAGGTGATGTTAAGGCATTGAATATAAGAAGAGATTCTTTAGGTAGCACGTTTTTTGATGTCTTGTGTGGAAATAAAATATATAGAGATGTTGAAATAAACGTTCTTGGTGACCATAATATATTGAATGCACTCTCTGCGATAGCGTTTACCATTTTGATGAATTTAGATTTTGAAAAAACAAGAGAAGCTCTAAAGAATTTTGAATTACCTAAAAGGAGATTTGAGATAAAAGGAAAGAAAGATAATATAATGCTCGTAGAGGATTATGCACATCATCCTACAGAAATAAGGGCTACTATAAATACAGCTAGATCTATTACCAAGAATGATATATTTTGTTTTTTTCAGCCGCATACTTACAGCAGGACGCTGGCATTGTTTGATGAATTTTCAAAATGTTTTGATGGTGTGGATGAGCTGATACTTCTCGATATTTATGCAGCACGAGAAAAGGATCCTGGAAATATTAATTCAAAAAAACTTGGTGATAGAATAAGATCGTATGGGAAGAAATGCTACAATGCTAAAGATTTTGATGATGCTATATCTTATGTTAAGACTAAAATAAAAGATGGAGATTTGTTTTTAACTATAGGTGCAGGAAATGTTGGATATCTTTGTGATATGTTTATAAAACCATAATGGGTTTTAAGAGGTTTTTAATAAACCTCTTTTAATTTTAACTATAGAAGGTAGTGAAAATATGAAAATAGGAGTTATAAGCGATGTTCACTCAAATTTATATTCTCTTATGGGGGCTTACTCTGAGCTTGAAAGAGAAGAAGTGGATACTGTTATCTGTATTGGAGACATTGTAGGATACGGACCTCATCCAAATGAAGTCATAAGCTTCATAAAAAGAAAGAAGATAATATCTTTGGCAGGAATGTATGATTTAGCCGTTGTAGAGAATGATTTTAGTTTTATAGGTGAAAATACTATAAATAATTTTTCATTGAAATTTACTAGAGACGAGCTTACAAAAAATAATTTATATTATTTATCTGGATTACCTTTAGAATTTAAAATTGAGTTTGGAAGTCTTATATTAAGGTTTGTACATAGAAATCCATATAATGGAAATGAATGTATGGATGAGGGGGTTTTGGTGTGTGGATGTACCCACCTAGCTAGTGAGAGTAAAGTTTCTAAAGATAAATATGTATTAAATCCTGGAAGTGTAGGTAGACCAAATGGAACCACTGGTAATCTGACCTTTGGTGTTTTAGATATTTCTGATAAATTTTGTAATTTTAAAATTATGAATGTTTCATATCCTTTCCATAAAATTCAAAAAGATATGAAGATGATGAAATTTCCAGAAATACTTATAAATTCATATGATATTTGATTTATGTAAATAGGAGGCATTTGCATGAGGGTTACTTGTAAAAATTTATACGAGAGGTTTGGTGAGTATAAGAATCAGGAAGTATGTATTTATGGATGGATTAAGAACATAAGAAGTAACACTAATATAGGATTCATTGAGTTGAACGATGGAAGTTTGCTTAAAAATATACAAGTAGTATTTGAAAGTAGTATGGAGAATTACTCGGAAATATGTTCTTACGGTATATCTTCAGCTATTTGTGTTAAGGGAAAGGTTGTTTTGACACCAAACAATAAGCAGTCTTTTGAAATACTCTCTACCTATATCTCGTTAGAGGGAAGCTCAGCCAAAGATTACCCACTTCAAAAAAAAAGGCATACTTTTGAGTATCTGAGGACTATTGGACATTTAAGGCCGAGAACAAACACTTTCCTTTCAGTATTTAGAATAAGGAGCGTTACTTCTCATGCTATACATAATTTTTTAAAAGGCGAGGGGTATGAGTATATACATTCACCTATTTTAACAACTAGTGACTGTGAAGGTGCTGGCGAAATGTTTAAGGTAACTTCACTAGATCTTAACAGTTTGGAGAAAGATGAAGATGGGAATATAGATTTTTCTAAGGATTTTTTTGGTAAGATTGCTAATTTAACGGTAAGTGGTCAATTAGAGGCTGAAATTATGGCTCTTGCTCTCGGAAGGGTTTATACATTTGGACCTACGTTTAGAGCTGAGAAATCTAATACTTCAAGACATGCAGCTGAGTTTTGGATGATTGAGCCTGAAGCAGCTTTTTTGGATATGTTCGATGCTATGAGTTTATCTGAAAGAATGCTTAAATATGTAATAGATGTTGTTTTGTATGAGTGTAGTGATGAAATAAACTTTTTAAATAATTTTGTTGACAATAATTTGATTGATAAGCTTAAAATTGTTGTAGAGAATGACTTTGAGAGAGTAGACTATACACAGGCTATAGACATACTTCTAAATTCGGATAAGAAATTTGAATTTAGAGTTAAGTGGGGAATCGATTTACAATCTGAACATGAACGTTATTTAACAGAGGTTTATTTCAAAAAACCAATATTTATTTATAATTATCCTAAAGATATAAAAGCATTTTACATGCGATTAAATGAAGATAATAAGACAGTTGCTTCTTTTGATTGCTTAGTACCTGGGGTTGGTGAAATTGTAGGTGGGAGCCAAAGAGAAGAGCGATTGTCGATTTTGAAAAATAGGATGCAGGAATGTGGACTATCCCTCGATGATTATTGGTGGTATTTGGAACTTAGAAAATATGGGGAGACCGTTCATTCAGGATTCGGCCTTGGACTTGAGAGACTCATTATGTACATGACTGGTATGTCTAATATAAGAGATGTGATTCCGTTTTATAGAACACCTCAGTCAGCAGAATTTTAAGAAAGGCAGTTGATTTAACTGTCTTTTTTTATTTATTGCAAACTTTCATTATATTAAATTATAATAAGATTAGATTTAATTATAAGAGGTGTATTTTATGAACATTTGTGCCGTAGTTTTGGCTGCAGGCAAAGGAACGAGAATGCAATCAAAATATCACAAAGGGACTCATAAGATTTGTGGTAAAGAAATGGTAAATATTATAATCGATAAACTTGTGGAATGTGGAGTTAATGATATCAATTTAGTTGTTGGAGAACATAGGGATAACATCATAGATGTTACCAAGTGTAAAGGTGTTAGCTATTCTTTGCAAGAAGATCAATTAGGCACGGGTCATGCTGTTATGAGTTCTATGGACTTTCTTAGGGGCAGAAAAGGAAATTTGTTGATATTTCCTTGTGATACACCACTTTTAAGTAAAGATAATATCAAAAATTTAATGCATGTTCATATTAAGGATTGTAATTCTGTGACTGTAGTTACTTCTTTTGTTGAGAGTGGGCTTAGTTATGGCAGGATTGTAAGGAAAGATGGAAAGATTTGTTGTATAAGAGAGGCTAAGGATTGTACTCAAGATGAGCTACTCATAAATGAAGTTAATTCCAGTGTATATTGCTTCGACATAGAGTCCTTGTTAGATGAAATAGAAAATATAGGAAATGACAATGTTCAAAATGAATTTTATTTAACTGATATGGTCGAGATATTTACTCAACGTAATAAAAGAGTTGGATCTGTTACTGTAGATAAGGATCAAGTTGTGGGGGTTGATTCACGTGTACAACTTTCTTACGCAAACAAGTTAATGAGAGATCAAATAAATAATTATCATATGAATAACGGTGTCACTATATTAGATCCGAGTTCAACTTATATTGATATTGATGTTAAAATAGGAAGAGATGTTGTTATTCATCCAAATGTATGCGTATTTGGAAAAAGCTTAATAGAGGAGGATTGTGAAATCTTTTCTAATACTAAGGTAGTTGAGTCAGTGATTGGAAAGAATACAAAAGTTGAGTCATCTATAATTTATCAATCAACTATAGGTGAAAGCACTTCTATTGGACCATTTGCGTATTTAAGACCTGGTTCAGTCATTGGGAATAAAGTTAAAATAGGAGATTTTGTTGAAATTAAAAATTCTGATATTGGCGATTGCACAAAAATTTCTCATTTATCCTACGTTGGAGATTCACATATTGGAAAAAGATGTAATTTAGGATGTGGTATCATTACGGTTAATTATGATGGTAAGGAAAAAAATGAGAGTTTCGTAGGTGATGATTGTTTTATTGGTTGTAATTCTAATCTAATTGCACCTGTTGTTGTTGAAGATAGGGCTTATGTTGCGGCAGGAACTACAGTTACAGAAAGAGTGAACTCGAACAGTTTAGCTATAGGACGGTGTTATCAGAAGAATATAGAGAACTGGGTTATTAATAAATTTAAGTGATTGTTTTGTGGGGGATATAATTAGATGTTAGAACAAATAAACAATATAAAAATAATTGCAGGAAATTCTAATCTTGAATTGTCTGAAGGTGTTGCGAAGAATTTAAATACATCACTTGTTAAATCCAATGTTACTAATTTTAGTGATGGAGAAATAAATGTTGACATAAGCGAAACCATAAGGGGTGAAGATGTATTTGTTATACAATCTGTATGTAAAACAGACAATCTTAGTGTGAATGATAGTTTGATGGAGCTTTTAATAATAATAGATGCTTTAAAAAGGGCTTCAGCAGGAAGGATAACTGCTGTCATTCCATATTATGGTTATGCACGTCAGGATAGGAAAGCCAAGTCTAGAGATCCTATAACATCTAAATTGGTTGCGGATATTGTGACAGTTGCAGGAGCTAATAGAGTTCTTACGATGGATTTACATGCTCCTCAGATTCAAGGTTACTTTGATATTCCGGTAGATCACTTGTTTGGATTACCTGTTCTTGTAAATTATTACAATGAAAAGATTATTAATGATGATGTTGTTGTTGTATCCCCTGATGTTGGAAGTGTTAAAAGGGCCAGGTCATTTGCAGATAAGTTAAATATGGAGGTTCCGATAGCTATTATTGATAAGAGAAGACCAGCTCAGAATATATCTGAAGTTTTATCTGTTATAGGTGAGGTTAAGGGTAAAACTGCTATCTTGGTGGATGATATGATAGATACTGCAGGTACGATTGTGAATGCAGCTATTAAATTAAAGGAGTTAGGAACTAAAGATATATATGCATGTTGCACTCATGGAGTTTTTTCAAGCACTTCGGTACATAAAGTAAACGAATCTCCGATAAAGGAACTGGTATTTTTAAATACTATATCCAAGGTGGATTTGCCGAAAGAGCACTCTAAATTTAAAATGTTATCGGTAGCTCCTATATTTGGTGAGGCCATAAAAAGAATTCATCATAGTAAGAGTTTAAGTCCTTTATTTGGCAAATTTTAAATGTATTCTAGTATATTTTTTCTAAACCTTGGGAAAATATAAGAGTGAAGGTAAATTTTACGTATAGTTAATAATTAAAAAAAAATTTTACATTATTAAAAGTTTCTTGTATTATATGGTTAATTATACGTGTTTTGGTTGGATAAAATTCAAGTTCATGAAATAAGGGAGTGTTAAGATGGACGGAAGTGCAGTTAGGGTTTTGGTAGTAGATGACGATGTTAATATATTAGAAGTTTTAAAAATGTACTTAGGTAATTCGGGTTATGATATAAGGTCGTGTAGTGATGGCAGAGAGGTCCAAGAGATTTTTCCTGATTATAAACCTAATATAGTCATACTAGATATTATGATGCCCATTTTGGATGGTACTGAGGTTTTGAAGTGGATAAGAAGAGATTCGAGTGTCCCTGTTATAATGCTTACTGCTAGAGGTGAACTTTTTGATAAATGCCTTGCCCTTGAGCTTGGAGCAGACGATTATATAGTTAAGCCGTTTGAGCCTAAGGAACTTTTGGCTAGAATAAAAGCTGTAATGAGACGGTTTAATACAGATAGCCAAGTTAAGGAAAGCTTAGTTTTTGCAGATTTAACTATAGATATAAATTCTTATACTGTGATATTTAAAGGGAATGATATAAAAATGCCACCAAAGGAGTTTGAGCTTCTTCATTATTTGGCTTCAAATAAGAATAAAGTTTTTACAAGAGAGAACCTTTTGTGTGAGGTTTGGGGTTATGATTATCCAGGAGATTCAAGAACAGTAGATGTACATATTAAGAGACTCAGAGAGAAGTTAAATGGTGGAATGAATTGGCAAATAGAGACGGTTTGGGGTGTGGGGTATAAGTTCGAGGTGAAGTAGTGATAAAAAATAGCATTATAAGTAAGATTTTGATAAGTTTTTTATCTGTAGTTACTTGTATTTTTACACTGATCGCTTTTTCTATATGTTTTTGGTATGAAAACAGTTTAGTAAATACAAAAGTTAATAGTTTAATGGAGCATGCTCATATAATTTCGAGTTATATAATTGAATATGTAGGCACTCCTAAAACAGAGTACGGGAAGTACTTATCTGATTATATTGAGATGGTTAGTGATTCACTAAGAGTTGATATAATTTTGAGCGATGCCCTTGGATATGTGTACTTGGTATCTAATGATACACACATGGATTTACTTGGTAAAAAGGATAGTGGTATAAATTTTGAAGATAGTGAAGATGTAAATAAAGATATTTATAAATTAAATACTTTTAATAATTCTGGCGATAAGATTTATGAGTTTGTGAAACCTTTATATGAATCTGGTATTTATAAGGGTTCTATTACTATGTTGTTTAACAGGAGAACTATATTAAACAGTACAGTTATGTTTAATATATATGTGATTTTGGTTGTAATTTTTAGTATTGTTACTATAGCGTTGGTCTTATATTTTTTATCTAAGAAGATATTGGTGACTCCTATTACTACCATAAATAATGTAGCTAAGGGGTTTGCTTTAGGAGATGTTTATAGACGCATAGAGATAAAATCAAAAGATGAAATAGGAGAATTGTCTAGTTCTTTCAATTACATGGCAGAATCATTGGAAAAAATTGATGCTAATAGGAGGGAGTTTTTATCAAATGTTTCACATGAATTAAGAACTCCACTTACCACTGTTATAGGATTTTTAAGTGGTATTTTAGATGGAATAATACCAAAAGAGAATCATATGGAAAAACTTAAAGTTGTTTATGATGAGGTTAAGCGTCTATCAAGGCTTGTCAATGATTTATTAGATTTAACGACAATGGAATCAGGTAAATTTACCTTAAGGTTTAAAGTTATGGAACTCAATTCTCTTATAAGGTATACAGTTACTAATTTTGAACAAGAGGTGAAGGAGAGTAACATAAGTATGGATGTTTTTTTTGAGCATGATAGATTAAATGTTATAGCTGATGAGGATAGATTAGTGCAGGTTCTTAATAATCTGATAGCGAATGCTATTAAGTATTGCGATAATAAAAAACGTATAAATATATCTGCGAGAATAAAAAATAATAAAGCTATAGTGTGTATATTTAATACGGCTAGGTTTTTAACTGAAGATGAGCTTAAGAATATATGGACACGTTTTTATAAAAATGATAAATCGAGAACTGCTAAAGGTAGTACAGGTCTTGGATTATCTATAGTTAGAAATATAATTTCTCAATTCAGGGAGGAGATATGGGTTGAGAATAAGATTAAGGAAGAAGGAGTGAGTTTTACTTTTACTCTTCAACTTGCAAATTAACGGAGTTCTATATTATTGATTTTAGGTGATAACATATTGAAATTTAGTAATAATAATGGTTATATAAGGTTTAGACAGAAAAATATAAAAATTTTTAAGCGTCAGGTTTTCACAATACTATTTAATATTTTGATTTCTATTATTTTTGGATTCGTTGGATCGAGTGTTTTTGTTAGGATATATTCTAAAGGTAATTCATATTTAAAAGATGCATCTAGAGTTAATCTTGGATATGATTATGGAGTGACAAGTGTTATGAATAAACTTAGTCAGTCTGTTGTTGAAGTGAGTGCGTACATAAAGGATAAAGATAACGATTTAGTACAAAAAAGTATGATTGGGGTTTTATATTCAGAAGATGGATATATAGTCACGAATTTTTTTGAGTTAGATAATGCTGAAAAAGTTTATGCTAGAATACCAACAACTCTTAATGTTGTGAAAGAGGCAAGAATTATCGGTTACAGTCAAGATTATGATATATGTTTGCTTAAAATAGATGGTAGTGGATATGTAAAAGGAAACTTTAAAGAGAATATTTCGGGAATTACTCATGGTTTAAAGTTGATATCTATAGGTAATGTAGCTGGTAATTTAAATTCATGTTCTATTTATCACGGTATCGTAAGTGGATTTGGTATTGTGGGTGACAACATTAAAGTAATAAAAAGTGATATAAAAATCAATTCCTCTAATACAGGTGGACCTATTTCTGATATTAATGGTGATATTATAGGAATAAATAGCGTCAATGTTAATGATAGATTCAACATTTTTGACGATGGGCTATCTATTTTAATTTCGTCTCAGGATATATTGAAATTAGTAGATGAGATTATTATGAGTGCAACTTAGTGTCTAATGGGCTTTGTTGTACTTTTATTTTTTAGAATATAAAAATTGGAAAGGTATGTTTGGTATGTTTTTGGTTTTAGGGCTTGGTAATATTGGAATCAAGTACGAGATTACACGTCATAATGTGGGATTTATGATACTTGATAAATTTTGTGAGAAATTTAATATAACATTGAATAAAACTCGTAGCAAATATTTTTATGGTATTAGTGAAATTTCAAATAGACAGGTTGTTTTTATCAAGCCAACAACTTATATGAATTTAAGTGGAGATGCTTTGGTGGATGCTATAAAATATTTTAAAATAAATATCGATAATATTTTAGTTATTTATGATGATATAAGTTTAGATTTTTTAAAAATACGTATTCGGGAAAAAGGATCCCATGGTGGACACAATGGTATAAGAGATATTATAGATAAAATAAACACATCAAAATTTAAGAGGATTAGAGTTGGAATTGGAGAAAATAAAGATATCAGTTTATCAAACTATGTATTATCTAATTTTACACTAGATGAATTGAGAAAATTAGGTAATAAATATGAGGATATTTTTAAGTGTATAGAGATGATTATAAATGAAAAGATATTGGAAGCAATGAATATCTTTAATTAGGCGGTGTTTCAATGAAATTAAGGGGAATTAATCAAAGATTATTCGAGTCTGAGAAATTTCAAAGTGTTTTGTATAATTTGAACCAGAATAAAAAAATTAATATTCATGGTTTAGTGGATTCTGCTAAACCTAGTATTGTATATGGATTATATAAAAATTTAAGGAAAAGTATCTTTATAATTAGTAGTAGTAATTATGAATCTAAAAGGCTACATGAAGATTTAAAATTTTACACGGATGATTGCATTTACTTTCAAGGGAAAGAAAATATTTTTTATAATATGGAAGCTTTTTCACTCGACTTAAAGTGGGATAGAATTAATGCTTTCAATGAGATATGTAAGGATTCTAAAAAAATTGTTTGTTTGTCAGTAGAGAGCTTAGTATCATTTTATATGCGTGAGGAAGTTACGAAATATTTAGAGATAAATCTACATATTAATCAAAGTTATGGATTTAATAAGTTATTAGTAGATATTCATAATTTAGGATATGAAAAAGTTTATAAAGTTGAACAAAAGGGAGAATATTCAGTTAGAGGTGGAATTGTAGATATTTTTCCGATAAATTCTAAATACCCGTATAGAATAGAATTTTTTGATGATGATATTGAAACTATAAAAAATTTCAATAGTTCAACTCAGATAAGCATTAATAAACTTGAATATATAACTATCATACAGTGTAAAGAATTTATTTTGACCAACGAAGAAAAAGAAATTTTATATAATAATTTAAAAGAGGATTTTTTAACTCACATAAGATGTATTGAAAAGGAAGAAATTAAGAGTAAGATTAGAGAGAAATTTGAATTTATTTTAGAAAAGGTAAGAGAAACAAAATTCTTTGATGAGTACAATGTTATACTTCCATATCTTAAAGATTATTTAGTAGATTTTTTTACATTTATGAGTAATTGTGTGGTCATATTTGATGAGTTTAAACGTTGTATTGAAGCTATAGATATTATATATGAAAGATTTGATGAAAATTTTCAGAGATTGTTACTTAGGGGTGAGGTTTTACCAAAACAAGTTAAATTGATATTAGATAAGGAGATCTTATTAGAAAAAATATATAGTTCATATAATGTTATATTTGATTTATTTGAATTTATAAATGATAATAAGTCAGTGGATTTTAGAACTAGAAATACAGTAAAAATGAGTGGCAAAATAGAAGTAATTTTGAACGAAATAAAGAGCAAAATACATGAAATGTATTCTGTTATTATTCTTTCTTCTACTAAAATAAGAGGTGAAAAGCTCAAGGATTTATTAAATGAATACGGTATAAATGCTACATATAGTGAGAGTCTTGAAGATTTGAGTTTTGGAAAAGTTTTGATAAGTAAAGGAATTTTAAATGATGGATATGATTTTGAAGATTTAAGATTGTATGTTATATCTGATAAGGAGGTTTTTGGAGATGCTAGTAATAAAAAATCTAAATCTTCATTTATATCGAAGAAAAAAGGATTTACAAAGATAAAGAGTTTTTTAGATCTCAAACCAGGAGATTATATAGTTCATGTAAATCATGGTATAGGTATTTATAAAGGAATTAAACAAATATCTGTACAAGGCATAAATAGGGATTATTTGGATATAGAATATGAAAAAAATGATAAATTATATGTTCCGATAGAGCAGTTGGATTTAGTTCAAAAATATGTAGGTATTGGTGAGAAAGATCCAAAGATAAATAAATTAGGTGGAAGTGAATGGGCTAAGGCAAAAATAAAAACAAAGAAAGCTGTTAATGAAGTTGCTGAGAACTTAATTAAATTATATGCAGAGAGGAATATTTTAAATGGATATGCCTTTTCAAAAGATACTCAGTGGCAACGTCAATTTGAAGATGAGTTTCCATATAATGAAACCCCAGATCAAATTTTAGCTATAGATGAAATAAAGAAAGATATGGAATCAACTAAACCTATGGATAGACTATTATGTGGAGATGTCGGTTATGGTAAAACAGAAGTTGCACTTAGAGCTGTATTTAAGGCAGTTATGGATAAAAAGCAGGTAGTGTTTTTAGTTCCAACAACTATACTTGCAGATCAACATTATAATAATATGAAAAGAAGGTTTATAGATTTTTCATTTAGTATAGATGTTTTAAGTAGGTTTAGAACATCTAAGCAGCAAAAAGAAACATTATCGAGACTGAAAAATGGAGTTATTGATATAATTGTGGGAACACACAGACTTTTATCAAAAGATGTTGAATTTAAGGATTTAGGATTGCTTGTTATAGATGAAGAGCAACGTTTTGGGGTAAAGCATAAAGAAAAAATTAAAGAATTGAGAAAAAATATAGATGTTCTTAGTTTAAGTGCTACGCCAATACCTAGGACTCTTCATATGTCTATGGTTGGAGTTAGAGATATAAGTATAATAGATACTCCTCCTGAGGAAAGATATCCAGTTCAGACATACGTTGTTGAATATAGCGACCAGTTAATAAGAGATGCAATTATGAAAGAAATATCTAGACTTGGTCAAGGATTTTTTGTCTATAATAGTATTGAAACTATCGGACAAATGAGCATTTATTTAAAAAATATTGTACCTGAATGTAGGTTTTCAGTTGTTCATGGACAAATGAGTGAAAGAGAAGTCGAGGATATTATACTAAGATTTATAAATAGAGAAATAGATTTTTTAGTATGTACTACTATAATTGAAACAGGTATTGATATAGAAAATGCTAATACTATAATTATTTATAATTCAGATAAGTTTGGATTATCTCAGCTTTACCAGTTAAGAGGAAGAGTTGGAAGGAGTAATAAAGTTGCTTATGCATATTTGACTTATAAAAGGGATAGGGTACTTACTGAATTAGCAGAAAGAAGACTGAAAACGCTTAAAGATTTTACGGAATTGGGATCTGGATTTAAGGTAGCTATGAAAGATCTAGAAATAAGAGGTTCTGGGAATCTTATTGGAGAGGCTCAACATGGACAAATGAGTGTAATAGGTTATGACTTATATTGTAAGATGTTGGAAGATTCTATAAAGATATTAAAAGGAGATATGGTTAAGGAAGAAGTAAATACGGTTGTTGATATAAAAGTAGATGCGTATATAAAATCTGAATATGTAGAAGACGAAATGCAGAAAATTGAAATTTACAAGAAAATTTCTTGTATTGAAGATAAAAAAGATATAAAGTCAATAAAAGAAGAACTTATAGATAGGTTTTCAGATGTACCTAAAGAGGTCGAATATCTTATGAAAATATCTTATTTAAGGTCTCTTGGTAAAAAGTTGGGTTTTTCTCAAATAAAAGAAATTGGTAACAAAGTGTTGTTTGAATACGAAAGTGAAGAATATGTTGATAAAAAGAATTTTGAATATATTTTGAATAATTATTCGGAATGTGTGATATTTAATACATTAGATAAGCCTTCGTTTTCTTATGATATTCTTAATGAAGAAAAGGGAAATCTTCTTGATAAATTTATAAATTTGTTAGAAAATTTAATAAAATGTAATAGTATTTTAAAATTTAATAAATGTTAGAAAATTGGAGGATATTTTTATATGAAGTTTAACAGAATATTAGGTAGTATCTCTACGACGTTGTTGATGATTTTTGTGCTGAACTCTTGTAGTATAGTACAGAAGACTGAGGATGCAATAAGAGGAGAAGTTTTGGCAACCTATAGTGAAAGAAAAATCACTCGTGGGGAGGTAGAAGATTATTACAAAGGTTTCGAAGACGCACTTAAGGAAAGGTATGGTGAGGACTATAAAAGTAATAAAGAGTACATAAATCAGCAACTTAAGGCTTTTGCCGAAAATTATGCTCAGAATGCTATATTTATAGAAGAATTTAGTAATAGAGAAATTGCTACTGAAGAAGAGATCAATAAAGAAGTTGATAATATTATTTCTGAAACTAAGCATTTATTTATTGATGATGAAAATGGAACTTTAGATGATGGGCATGGACATAAGATAAATGAGGAAAAATTAAATAAAGAGTTAAAAGCTGCATATTATACTGATATTGAAGATTATAGAGCGAAGCAGATAGATAGGTTGAAAATAGATAAACTCGTTAATGATGTAATAAAAGACGTTTCTGTTAATGAGGAAGAAATAAAGGACTATTATGAAGAAAATAAAGATAGTAAGTATGTTACAAAATCTGGAGCTGTAATGTACCATATTTTGGTTAGTACGGAGGAGGAAGCTTTAAAAGTTAAGGAAAGAATACAGTCAGGTGAAAAGTATGAAGATTTAGCCGCTGAACTTAATTCGGATTCTACTAGTCAAACTGGAGGGAGTCTTGGGTTTGTTGAATACGATAATACAAATTACGATCCAGATTTTTTAGCTGGTGCTAGGAATCTTAAAGAGGGAGAGATATCTGATCCTATAAAGACTCAGTTTGGATATCATGTAATAAAGGTTACTGATATTAAGGAAGAGTCAGTTTATGATGATTTTGATTCGGTTAAATCTAATATAGAGCAGACCATTTTAAATGAGAAAAAGCAAAAATTGGTATCAGAATTTTCTGATAACTTATTTAAGGAGAAAAATCTTAAGATAAACTAAGTTTTAGGATTTTAAATGGTAATGGAGGAAGTATAAAATGAAGCTTAAAAGGATTGTTACATTAGTTTTGCCAATAATAACAGTATTTTTTTTATATTCTTGTTTTAAAGAAGGGAGTTCACATAAGGATCCTGAAGTTGTTGCAAAAATTGAAAAGGAACTTATAAAAAGGGAAGAAGTAGACGAATATTACGATGGTCTTAAAAATGGGTTTATAACACAGTATGGTGAAAATTATAAAGAATCTAGCGATTTTAAACAGCTTTATTTAGATCTTGTTAATCAGTATGTTGAGCAGAAAAGTTTAGTCCAATTGGCGAAAGATAGTGGAGTTTTTGACGAAACGAATATACAGAAAAAAGTTGATGAAGAGTTTGAAAATATGAGATCTGTATTTGAAAGTGAAGAAGCTTTTGTTACGGCTATTGTAAATAGTAGGTTTAAGGATGAAGAAGATTATAAAAGTAAGCTTAAAATTTCATTGATAATAGAAGAGTTAATATCTAAGGAAACTGAAAATTTGAAGATTTCTGATGCTGATATAAAATCTTATTATAATGATAATTCGGACAAATTTGTCAAAGGTCCTGGAGCCGATGTTTATCACATATTTTTAAGTGATGAGAAGACAGCATTAAGTGTTTTAGATGAGTTGGATAATGGTGCTAAGTTTTCTGATCTTGCTCTTACTTATAGCCAGGATGGAAGCTCAAGTGTCGGAGGGTATCTAGGATATCAAGAATTTGAAAGTTCTCAACTTGTTGATGAATTTATGAGTGAAGTAAAGGATATGAAAGAAGGAGAAGTTAGAGGACCAGTAAAAACTCAGTTTGGATATCATATAATACGAGTTGAAAATGTAAACACTAAAGAATGGACTGAAGATTTAGATAGAGTTTCCAAAAATATAGAGGAAACACTAAAGGCAGAGAAAATAAGCAAAGTCATAGATTCTTTGATTGAAAAGGCAAGAGAAAAGTACAATGTAAAAGTTTATAAGGATAATATTTTAGATAAAAAAGAGTAAGTTTGTAATAGTTTGGGTTAGTTCAGTTGATTTTGTTGACTAATCCTCTTTTTTTGTAATTAATGTATAAAATAGTAAAAAGGATAGATAATATTACTGTTAAGTGTGTTATGTGTAGGATTAAGGAGGAAAAAATAATGAAAGCTACAGGTATAGTTAGAAGGATAGATGATTTAGGTAGAGTTGTTATACCTAAAGAAATTAGAAAAACTCTCAGAATAAGGGAGGGGGATCCTCTTGAAATATTTACTGACAGAGATGGTGGAGTTATTCTCAAAAAATATTCTCCTATAGAAGAATTAAGTGATTTTTCTAAGGAGTACGCAGAATCTCTTCAGCAGGCTATAGGTAATATAGTTCTTATTGCTGATAAAGACGAGTTTATTTCTGTTTGTGGAATATCTAAAAAGGAATATTTAGAAAGAAAAATAAGTCATGAATTAGAAGATATACTTGAGAATAGAAAAACAGTTTGTATAACTGAAGAAAATGATATATTGCCTTTGTGTGTTGATGAGAACTTGCAAAATAGGTATTCATCGCAGATAATTTCTCCGATTATTGCAGAGGGTGATGCTATTGGTGCTGTAATAATTTTATCTAGAAAAGGGGAAGAAAAGCTTGGAATTGTAGAACAAAAACTTTCGGAAACAGCAGCATCGTTTTTAGGAAAGCAAATGGAATAGATATCTATACATATAAAGCTATGAACTCATAGCTTTTTTTATTTTTATCCAGAATATTTTTTTATATTGAAAAATAGAATTTAAGCATATGATTATGTTTTGTATTGGGGGGAGCTATGGGGAATAAAATTATAAAATGTACTATTGTGCTTAGTCTAAGCAGTATATTTGCTAAATTTTTAGGAGTATTTTTCAGGTGGCCGTTAGTCATGCTAATAGGTGATGAGGGAATTGGTTACTATCAAATGACCTATCCGCTATACATGTTTTTCGTAGGAATAGTCTCTGGAATGCCTATTACTGTATCTAAGCTTGTATCAGAAAGGATAGCCTATAATGATAAAGAATCAGTTTTATCTATAGTTAATTCTGCATTTAAAATTATGATTTTATTGGGAGTAGGAACAAGTATTGCTTTGTTTTCTCTATCTAGTTACATAATAGAGTTTTTAAAATGGGATTTTAAGGTGTATTGGTCGTTAATTGGAGTATCTATTGCACCTATTAGTGTTTGTATGCTTGGTGTATTTAGAGGATTATTTCAGGGTATGGAAAATATGTTTCCAACGGGAATTTCTCAAATAATTGAGCAAATTACAAGGGTATTATTTGGTGTTTACCTAGCGTTTTTACTTTTTCCCAAGGGAATTGAGTATGCGGCGGGAGGAGCATCAATTGGTGCTTCCATTGGTGGATTCATAGCGTCTATATTCATGATAATAGTATATATAAATTTTAAAAAAAGATATTTTGCGGGAGTGAATATTAGAGAAATTAAAAATAAATATTTTGGTAAAATATTAAAAATTTCTGTACCTTTATCTTTGGGAGCTACGGTTTCTACAATAATGGTTTTAATAGATTCTATTTTGGTACCACAGCTACTTTTAAACGCCGGATACAGCTATAAGCAATCTACTATTTTGTATGGTCAGTTAACGGGTAAAGTTTCAGTACTTACAAATATACCCCTTACATTATCTGTTGCACTCAGTACATCCATTGTACCCGTTTTATCAAAGTTATTCATATTGAATAAGAAACAGGAGTTAAAGGATAAAATATTAATATCTTTCAAGTTATCAAGCTATATTGCATTTCCATGTTTCATAGGACTGTATTTTTTATCAGGACCTATAATGAATGTTGTATTTCCAAATAATTCTGAGGGATTTGATATTTTAAGGTATGCGTCTGTTAGTATACCATTTATAGTTTTTTCCCAAGTATCAACATCAATTTTACAAAGTACAAATAATTACATAAAGCCTGTAATTAACATTTTAATAGGATGTATTTTGAAAATATCTATTACATTATTTTTAACAGGTACACCTAGGTTTAATATATATGGTGCTGTTTTAGCTACTATATTTTCGTATATACTAACAAGTTATTTGAATTTAAGAGACATAAAAAACAAATTAAATGTGAATGTTAGCATATTAGAGGTTGTATTAACACCATTGTTTTGTTCACTTTCCATGATAATAGTAGTGTTAATGAGTTTTGATTATATTTATAAAATACTCGGAGGTATTACGTTTAGCTTAGGAGTGTGTTTATTTATAGGAATAGCAGTGTATATATTGAGTATAGTTATATTAAAAAAACAGGATATAAGTAACATATTTTTATCTATAAAGTAAAAATAGTGAATAATATTTTTAATAAATGTAAGTATAGATTATATATAAATTTTAGACTTGTTAAATAATATTATTGAATATTATTTTTACTTATGATAACATTAGTTAAGTCGATTAAATTTAGTGATTAATCTTGGTTTTATTTGACTGTATGTCTTAGGTTTTGGAACAGTTGAATAAATTAATTTTAAGGAGGATACAAGGTTGAATAAAGCTGAATTGGTTGCGAGTATGTCGCAAAAAAGTGAACTTAGTAAAAAAGATACAGAACTTGCTTTGAATTCATTTATAAAAAGTGTATTTGAAGCTCTGGAGAATGGAGATAAAGTTCAGTTAGTAGGCTTTGGGACTTTTGAGATTAGAGAGAGGGCTGAGAGAGAGGGAAGAAATCCACAGAATAATGAACCTATAAAGATTCCTGCAGCCAAGGTTCCTGTTTTCAAGGCGGGGAAAGAGTTTAAAGAAAGAGTTAATAAGTAAAGATCCGAGATTTTTTCGGATCTTTATTTTTAGTTTTGGAGGAAGTTATGAGATTAGATAAATTCTTAAAGGTATCTAGGATTATAAAAAGGAGATCTATTGCAAAGCATGCTTGTGATTCGAGTAAAGTTTTTATAAATGGTAAATTATCTAAGCCATCTTCTAAGGTTAATGTTGGAGATATTTTAGAAATGAATTTTGGAAATTCAAGTTTTAAGGTTGAAATTTTAAATATAAAAGAACATATTAAGAAAGAGGATGCAGAGAGTATGTATAAGATTATATAATGCGTATGTAATACTTTTTATTAAATATTCATATTATTCTAATATACACGTTTATTGGAGGAATATTATGGATTATAGAAATGATGAATTAACTAAAAAGAGTGACATATTTCTAGAAAATGGTAAAAAAGCAAATATTACTGGAGTTTTGGAAGTGATTTCATTTAATGAAGAAGTAATTTCTCTAGATACTATTTTAAAAAGGCTTGAAATCCTTGGAGACAATCTTAAAATTTGTAAGCTTGATCTTAAAAATGGAGAAATAAGTATTTCGGGAGATATATATGGATGTAAGTATTTAGGAAGTATTAAAAACAAAAAAGATAAAGTAGGGTTACTTAAGAGTTTTTTAGGTAAGAAGTAATGATAGATTTAAGAGAGCAAGTTTTAATTTTAATTTATAGTCTTCTATCTGGAATCATTTTGGGATTTTGTTTTGATATATACAAGGTATTACTCATAGTGATTAATAAAAAATTTATTAAGTTTACGCTTATACTTACATTTTGGATTTTTACTGGTGGAGCTATATTTTATTTCTTGTTGAGTACGCAGCATGCAGTGCTATCTTTTTATACATATTTTTATATATTTGCTGGGACTGTATTTTACTTGAGATTAATTTCAAAAATTAACTTTAATATATTGAGTGCATTAGTACAGTTTGCAATAGTTTATACAAGGGTGATGTTCAGGAATATTTATTATATTTTTTCAAAAATATTGGTAAAAAAACTTAATAAACATATTGAAAAAAACTAAATATATATTAAAATATCTATGAGTTTAGAATTTATAGTGAATTGAGGAGTTATTTTTGATAATTCGTAGAAGAAAGATTTTTTTTGTTAGGAATATCGTAATTCTAATTATATTAATTTATAGTTTGGTGACATTATTAAAAAATGATTTTGATAGATATAATGTTGAAATTGAGTTTATGAAGTTTCAGGACAGATTGAATGATGTAAATCATGAAATTCAGATATTGAGCGATGAATTGAGTTTGTCAAATACAAAAGAGTATTTGGAGGTTTTGGTAAGAGAAAAGTTAGGATATGTGATTGGTGGAGAAAAATCTGTAATAAATACTATAAAATATAACTAAGTTACCTTGAGGAGGAACAAAATTAGAATGGTTTTAATCATAGGAAATGTTTATGAAGGGAAAATAGTAAATGTAACAAATTTTGGAGTATTTGTCGAAATAAATAATAGTATTACTGGATTAGTTCATATATCAGAGATTTCAAATGAGTATGTAAAGGATATAAAGGAATATTTAGGAAATAGAAAGACTGTAAAGGTTAAAGTATTGTCTATAGATCCTGGGGGAAGGGTTGGTTTATCGATTAAACAGGCAGAAGATGTTTCTTTGAGTAATGGTGTTAGAGGGAATGAGTTGAATTTTGAAGATATATTAAGTAAGTACTTAAAAGATAGTGAAGAAAGGATGCAAGATTTTAAAAAGAATCAAGATTTTAGATGTAGGAATGGTAAGAGAAAGTTTGGGTAATATTAAAAAATGTATTGACAAGGTAGGTTACGTAGTTTATACTAAGCAAGTGAGCTGAAGTGGCGAAACTGGCAGACGCACAGGACTTAAAATCCTGCGGTACTCTAAAATACCGTACCGGTTCGATTCCGGTCTTCAGCACCATTTGTCGCGGGATGGAGCAGTTGGCAGCTCGTCGGGCTCATAACCCGAAGGTCGTAGGTTCGAGTCCTGCTCCCGCAACCATTTCTGGCGGAATAGCTCAGTTGGCTAGAGCAATCGGTTCATACCCGGTGTGTCGTAGGTTCGAGTCCTATTTCCGCTACCATTGTTGTGTTTTAATTTTGTATAGCTGTAGGCTATATTTTTTTTGCAAAAAAATATTAATTTATTGTTAAATATAGAAAAAAATATGTAATAGGTGCTATAATAACTTACAAAAAATGTAAGTTATTATAGAGGTGAGCGTGTGATTTACAATAGTAAAATGATAGGGAATGATTTTATAGAGAGTAGTAGAATTGTTCCAGCCCTGAGTATGAAGATGTGTATATACTATTGTTTGTTAGGATTTTTATTTAGTCGAGTAAACTTATTTTTATATATGGCTCCTGTAGGTGTTACGTTTTTTATAACAGTTATTTCCAAAAATGATAGAGTACTGAGTGTATTAGTTGGTATTTGTAGCATATTAGGGTACTTTACAATAGGGCACGCGTTTATTATGTACGATTTGTACGTTATAATAGATTTGATATTAGTTTTATTTTCTCTACTTAGTGTTAAAAAAAATGGAAAAATTGTGAGTTTTATTTTAGTTGGCTTATGCGTTTATTTCTATAAGTACTTTATTGTTAAGTTTTCCGTCTATTCATCTCTATTTTATTTTTTTGTCGAGCTTAGTATCATATTTGCATTATATTTGGTGTTTAGTACATTCATAAGAATTATGGACTTGTTTAATAATAATCGTATATTCACACGTGAGGAAGTGATTTGTTCTATCGTAACGATTTGTTTAGCAATAATGGGATTTAATGGTATTAAAGTATACAATTTGGATTTAGTTAATATTTTACTCTTAGTCTTTGTATTTATAATATCTTATATAAATGGCATATCTATAGGAGCTGTTGCAGCTGTTTTTTCAGGAAGTGTTATCGGAGTGATGTATAGTGAATTTACTCAGTACGTAGCTATATATAGTATTGTTTCTTGCATTTCTTCACTTTTTTATTTATCATCTAGATTTATTATTGCTATTTTCTGTTCTGTGTGTATTTTTATGTTGAATTTTTCGATGATTACTTTTAATTCATTTGGTGAGAATAGATTTTTGATGGAATTTTTTACATCTGTAGTTGTGTTTTTGATATTGCCCAAAAAAATATTAGATAGGTTTTTGATTTGCTTTAATGAGGATTATAAGCGAGAATTTTATACTCGTAAAAGGTTATTTAATACTTTGGATATGCGTATACAGAAGATAAATGATCTTAATGACTTAATAAAACAATTGTCAGATATGATGGTTTCAAACATTGACTTTAGATATAAGATAATGGATAAAAAAATATATATTGAAATCTTGGCTGAAAGTATTTGCAGAAATTGTAAGAGGGTAGGTACATGTTGGAGAGATAATTTTAAGTTAATTAGTGATGAATTATTTGTGAGTCTTGAAAACTTTATACAAGGAAATAAGAAAATCACAGAGTATGTAGATGAGGTGTGTGTAAATAAGGAAGGTATAAATAGTGAACTCACTAAGATAGCTAAATTCCATAATATGCAGGAGGTTTATGAAGAAAAAATACGTGATACTCAAGATATTTTGTCTAACGAACTCAGTAATATTTATAGTGTGATTGACCAAGGTATAAAAGAAGTAAGAAAGGATATAGTAGTTAAAGTCGATTATGAGAAAAGTATAATAAGTAGTTTTAATAAATTTAAAATTAGATATACTGATTTTTTGTGTTACGATGAAAATGGTAGAGTAAAGCTTAAAGTTATAATACCAATTAAGGTTTATGATGAATGCAGGTTGGATATATTAGAAATTATAAACATTTCTCTACCAACTGGGGTTATGTTTCAAGAGGGTAACTCTAAGTATATGAATTCTAATAACGAGATGGTTCTAGATTATGTTGAAAGGTATGATTATAAACTAGTGTCCCATTGTTTGCAGTTATCAAAAAGTGATAAAAATGGTGATAATTATATGATTATACAAAATAGTAATGATAGTTACGTAATAATTTTAAGTGATGGCATTGGATCTGGGGTTAATGCTCATGACAAAAGTAAATTTACAGTAGATCTAATATATAAATTTATGCACACTAGTTTGGATTTATCTTCGTGTATACGAGAAATAATATCTATCATATCTCTCAAATTTTTTAAAGATGAATCTGTTTCTACCATAGATTTTTCTAGTATAAACCTATATTCAGGGAAGATGAGGTATTTAAAATTCTCCTCAGTTGTTACATACGTGAAAAGAGGAAAGGATGTTTTCATTCTTGAAAATGAAAAGTATGTATTTGATAGTATTGATGATAATGATTTTGTAATTGGAGAATTCGAGTTAGAATATGGAGATATTATAGTGCATTTAACAGATGGTCTTATACATTTCAGGGACTTATCTAATAAAGCATGGCTTTATAATTTTTTAAAAAGAATAGATTCTTTATCGCCAGATAAGTTATGTGAAGATATTATACAGGAGTTTAAAATTTTAACTAATGGCTGTTATCAGGATGATGTTACTGTTATTGTTTCTAAGGTATATAAAAATTTCGCTTAGTTAAGGTTCTTTTGATTAATTTCAAAAGGACCTTTTTCATTTTAACAAAATGTATTATAATTGATAATCAAGTTTAGATTAATATTTTTGGAGAATTGTAATGAATGATATTTTTAATAGAGTTAGGAAGTTTATAATTCAGGGTAACTTGATTTTAGAAAACGATATTGTTGGTTGTGCTATATCTGGGGGTTCTGATTCAATTTTTATGACAGTTGTATTAAATGAAATATCTAAGAACATGAATTTTAAAATAATTGGAATTCACGTTAACCATATGTTAAGAGGTAAGAGATCATATGAAGATGAAAACTTTGTGGTAGACTTTTGTAAAAATATTAATATTGATTGCAGGGTTTATAGAAAAGATGTAAATCAATATAGCAAAGATAATAAAATTTCTTTAGAAATGGCCGGTCGAGAGATAAGGTATGAAATTTTTAAGAAATTGAAAGAAGATAAAGTTATAACAAAATGTTCCTTGGGTCACCATGCAGATGACGATGTAGAGACTATTATTATGAGAATTTTTAAAGGTACTGGATTAAAGGGAATGGAGGGTATTAAGGAGATAAGGGATAATTTTTACATAAGGCCTATTCTATTTTTGAGGAAAACTTTAGAAATCGAGCCATTTCTAAAGAGTAATAATATAAACTTTATGTTGGATGAGTCAAATCTTAATGATTATCATTTAAGAAATAAAGTAAGATTATCTGTGTTGCCTTATATGAATCAAAAGTTTTCGATGGATGTTGTAGGTAGTGTATTATCATTGAAAGAAATGTGCAAGTACGATAATGATTTTTTTGAAGGACTAGTTAACAAATATGTTCTAGAATATGTTGAAATTTTTGAAGATAAGGTTTTTGTTTGTAAAAAGTGCTTTGATTTGCACGAAGCACTTCTCTACAGAGTAATTAAAAAAGCTATACAACCACTTATTAGGGGAACAAATGTTATTGGATTAAAAAGTATAAAATATATCTGCAGCATTTCAAATAAGAAGCAGGGTAAGAGGATACAAATTAGGAAAGATTTATTTTGTATAAACAAACAGGATTATTTATTGTTTTCGAAGAATTTGGAACAAGAAGCAACTATTATTAAGTTTTGCTTTCAGGAATTATTGAATGAAAAGGATATTTATGATTTGAAAAATCGGATACAAGATAAGTTTGTGAAGGAGATAAATTTTTTAAATAAGAAATTAAAGATAATTATTGTTACTGAAAATGGTTTTATCAAAGATAAATATAAAGAAACTAATAGTAAGTATTTTAGTTTAGATAATGTGGAAAATAGTGTTTGTATTAGAAATAGAAGGTATGGAGATGTTTTTAAACCGTTTGGGATGAAGAACAATAAGAAGTTAAAAGATTTTTTGATAAATAATAAAGCAAGAAATAAGAATGAAATACCTTTGATTTGTTTTGATAATAATATAGCTTGGGTAGTTGGGTTTAGAAATAGTGACGACTATAGGGTCTTGGAAGATAGTAAACTCATAGTTAAAATAGAGTTGCATTCTTTATAGGAAAGGTTTCGATTATGAATATAGATATTAAGAAAATTTTGATAAATGAAGATGAGATACAAAATAAGGTTAAGGAGCTTGCAAGTAGAATAAATTTGGATTATAAAGGTAGAGAGTTATTGTTATTATGCATATTAAAAGGCTCAGTTATGTTCATGGGTGACTTAATGAAGTACGTGAACGTAAAGTCTGATATTGAGTTTATGAGTATTTCATCCTATGGAAATTCAGTAGTTAGTAGTGGGAGTATAAGAATACTTAAAGATTTAGATATGTCTGTAGATGGAAGAGATATATTAATTGTTGAAGATATAATTGATACAGGAATAACGTTAAACTACTTATGTAATTATTTGAGAGGAAAGAATGCTAAAAGTATTGAAATTGTTACTTTATTGGATAAACCTTCAGGGAGAAAATTAGAACTAGAAGCTAAATATGTGGGATTTGAAGTAGGAAATGAATTTGTAATTGGATATGGATTGGATTATGCAGAAAAATATAGAAATTTACCTTATATAGGTATTTTGAATGAAAGCGTGTATAGACAGTATTAAAAATGGTAATATTTTATAGTGAATTTAATTGAGAATAAATAAAATTAAATAATGATGTTAAGTTGCTTGTTTAATAAAAATTGATATGATAAAATCTTATGGTACTTATTTAAGTAAAGGGAGGGGGGTTATATTAATGAAGAGAAGTTTTTCAAACATAACAGCTTGGATAGTTATCATAGTTATGATTTTTATAGTCGCACTTTTCTACTTTGAGTCTACTAGAACAGAAAGGACAATACCGTATAGTAGTTTCGAACAGTATTGGATAAATAATGAAGTACAAAGTGTTACAATAAGTGAGGGAAGTTTAGCTATAGAAGGAACTTTAAAAAATAGAGAGCAATTCGTAACGGTTGTTCCTCAAAATAGATTAAATATATTGTTTGATAAGTATCCCAAAAATGGGGATGTTATTGAGACTTATAAGGAGCAAAGTAATGTTTTTGCTTGGTTGCAATTTGTACCATCTTTAATAATTATAGTTATGTCTTTAGGGTTATGGTTTCTGTTTATGCAACAATCCCAAGGTGGAGGAAACGGAAGAGGGGTTATGAGTTTTGGTAAGAGTAGAGCTAGGATGGCTACTCAGGATACTAAAAAAGTAACTTTTAAGGATGTGGCTGGAGCTAAAGAAGAGAAAGAGGAATTAGAGGAGATTGTGGATTTTCTAAGACATCCAAGGAAATATATAGAAATGGGGGCTAGGATTCCTAAGGGTGTACTACTGTTTGGACCTCCTGGAACAGGTAAAACTCTGTTGGCTAAAGCTGTAGCTGGTGAAGCGGGTGTTCCTTTTTTTAGTATATCTGGTTCAGATTTTGTCGAGATGTTTGTGGGAGTGGGTGCTTCTAGAGTAAGAGATTTGTTTGATCAGGCTAAGAAAAATTCTCCATGTATTATCTTTATAGATGAGATAGATGCTGTAGGAAGGCATAGGGGAGCTGGACTTGGCGGAGGACATGATGAGAGAGAGCAAACACTTAATCAATTGCTGGTTGAAATGGATGGTTTTGGAGTAAATGAGGGTATAATAATAATAGCAGCTACAAATAGACCAGATATATTAGATCCAGCATTATTGAGACCTGGAAGATTTGATAGAGAGATAATAGTGGGTGCTCCAGATGTTAAAGGCAGGGAAGAAATTTTGAAGATACATGTTAAAAATAAGCCACTGTCTGAGGAAGTTAAGCTTGATGTACTTGCTAAGAGAACGCCAGGATTTACTGGAGCAGACTTGGAGAATTTGACTAATGAAGCATCGCTTTTGGCTGTTAGGAGAGATAAAAAATTTATTTCTATGGGTGAAATGGAAGAGGCTATAACTAGGGTTATAGCTGGTCCTGAAAAGAGAAGTAAGATGAGGACGGAAAAAACTAATAGATTGACTGCTTACCATGAGGCAGGTCATGCTGTGGTGTCTAGATTACTTGATAAATACGATAAAGTACATGAGATTAGTATAATACCTAGAGGTATGGCTGGAGGGTATACAATGCATTTGCCAGATGAGGATAAGGATTATATTTCTAAGTCTGATTTAGAGAATGATATGGTTACTCTTCTAGGTGGCAGAGTTGCTGAGAAGTTAGTTTTAGGAGATATTAGTACGGGAGCAAAAAATGATATAGATAGGGTTAGCAGTATTGCGAGGAAAATGGTTATGGAATATGGAATGAGCGAAGAAATAGGAACTATTTCTTTTGGTGGAGACAATGAGGTATTTTTAGGAAGAGACTTTACCAAAAGTAGAAATTTTTCAGAGGAGTTAGGTTCTAGGATTGATAAAGAAGTGAAGAGAATAGTTGATAAGGCGTATAATATTACTCAAAAATTGTTGTCTGATAATATGCCAAAGCTTCATGCGGTTGCAAGTGCTCTTTTGGAAAAGGAAAAGCTTGATTCGGAAGAGTTTGAAGAGTTATTTAAAAATTCTTGATGTAGAGAGTTTTAGATTTTAATATCTAAAACTCTCTTAATATTTTAAATTGAATTTAGGAGATAAATATGTTATATCGTAAATTTAAAAGTAGATTTGTTTTATCACCTATGGCTGGTATTAATAATATTGCATTTCGTGAAATGTGTTCAAAATTTCATGATGGTATTAATTTTTCTGAAATGGTCAGTTCAACAGCATTATTTTTTAAAAGTACTAAAACAGAAGATATTTTTAAAAAAGGTAAATACGAGGATAAAGTTGGAGTACAAATTTTTGGAAATAATGTAGAACATATGGTTTATGCTGCAGAAGTTATTTCAGATTTAGAATATGTACATGTTCTAGATATAAATATGGGATGCCCTGCTTCTAAGATAATAAAAAATAGAGAAGGTTCTGCATTAACTCTCGATTTAAATAAAGTTGATAAGATTACATATGAAATGAGAAAGGTTGTAAGAAAACCTCTATCCGTAAAAATTAGAATAGGATATTATGAAAATGTTATAAATTGTTTTGATGTTATAGAAATTTTAGAAAATAATGGTATTGATTTTGTTACAATACATGGTAGGTTTGCAAAGCAAATGTATAAGGGTAATGCGAACTGGGAAGTAATAAAGGAAGCTAATGAACGTTTCTCTATACCTATAGTTGCAAATGGAGATATATTTAATTTCGATGATGGGTTTAATATTTTGGATAATACTGGATGTGAATTTGGAGCTGTTGCTAGAGGAGCACAAGGAAGACCGTGGATATTTGAGGATTTAAATTCTTACTTAGAATGTAAAATAAAAAACTTAGATTATGTACCAAAAGTTAGAGGACATAGGTTTATTGTTGATAATTTAATTGAACACTATAGAAAATTTTTAGAGTATGATGAGCAGAGATGTGTTTTAGAAATGAGAAAGCATATAGGATGGTATATAAGAGGACTAGAGAGATCTTCCGATATTAAGAGAAGGTTATATACAATGCTTAATCCTGATGAAGTCTTAGATTTACTTGAGGATTATAAAAATTTATAGATTACATTGACATACAACTTGAGTGTATTCTATAATTATCAAATAGTTTTTTATTAGTAATTTTCTATGTTTAAAGGAGAAAGAATATTTTATGGGAGAAAAAAAATACTTGGTTACCAATGATGGTTTGCGTAAATTGGAAGAAGAGCTTGAGTATTTAAAAACTGTTAAAAGAAGAGAAGTTACAGAAAAAATAAAAATAGCTAGGGGATATGGTGATTTAAGCGAAAATTCAGAGTATGATGAGGCTAAGAATGAGCAAGCTTTTTTAGAAGGACGTATAGCAGAGATTGAAAATAAGTTGAAGAATATTGAGCTTATAGATGAAAATGAAATCTCTACAGATGTTGTGTCAATTGGATCTACGGTTACACTTTATGATTTCGAATTCGATGAAAATGTTACATACACTATAGTTGGTTCTACGGAAGCCGATTCATTTGAAAATAAAATATCAAATGAGTCACCAGTTGGTGCAGGTCTCATAGGTAAAAAAGTTGATGATGAGTTTACAGTCAATACCCCAGATGGAAATTGTAGATATAGAATTGTAGATATACAAAGGAAATAAGGATAACTTTAAGGAGATTATTTATGGAATTTAATGAAAGTTGTAGGCGGTTTAGTGAGCAAGAGTTAGTTCGTAGAAAAAAATTACAGGATCTTCAAGCCCAAGGGAATAGTCCGTTTGATATATATAAAGTTTGTGTAACAGATTATTCTAGGGACATAATAGAGAATTTTGAAAAGTTTGAAGGTAAGAAAGTAAAATTATCAGGTCGGATTATGGCAAAAAGAGGTCAAGGTAAAGCGGGTTTTTTAACTATTCAAGACTGTAAAGGGCAGATACAAATTTTTGTTAAAGTTGATATATTGGGTAAAGAAAAGCTAGAGATTGTTTTTTCATATGATATTGGAGATATAGTTTGTATTGAAGGTGAGGTATTTAAAACGAAAGTTGGCGAAGTTACTGTACGCGTTTTAAGTATAGATCTTATTTCTAAGTCTTTGAGAGTCTTGCCGGAGAAGTTTCATGGTGTAACAGATATTGACTTAAGATATAGGCATAGGGAAATAGATATCATAATGAATAGACATGTAAGGGATGTTTTTCTGAAGAGGAGTAGGATAATATCCGAAATAAGAAAATTTTTAGATGAGAGAAATTATTTAGAAGTAGAGACCCCTATACTTTCCTCTATAGCCGGTGGTGCTGCCGCTAGGCCTTTCATTACCCATCATAATACTCTTGATGTAAGTATGTATTTAAGGATAGCTACGGAGTTACATTTGAAGAGATTGATTGTCGCAGGGTTTGATAAAGTCTATGAAATTGGTAAAAACTTTAGGAATGAAGGAATTGATATAAAGCATAATCCTGAGTTTACAATGATAGAACTTTATGAGGCGTATTCAGATTACAATGATATGATGGTGTTAACTGAAAATATGATCTCTCAGGTTTGTAAAGTTGTGTGTGGAAGTATGAAAATCGATTATCAGGGTACAGAAATTGATTTTACTCCCCCATGGAAAAGGATAACTATGATTGATGCTGTTAAGGAATATACGGAAATAGATTTTGGAAATTTGAGTTTAGATGATGCATTTAATATTTCTCGCAATCACGCTCTCGAATTTAAGAAGCAATTAAAGGATTGTACAAAAGGAGAAATTTTAAATGCTATGTTTGAAAAATATGTTGAAGATAAATTAATCCAGCCTACCTTTATTTTAGATTATCCGGCAGATATATCTCCTTTGACTAAGGTGAAAAGAGGAAATGAGGAATTTACAGAGAGGTTTGAAGGGTTTGTATATGGGCGTGAAATATGTAATGCTTATTCTGAGTTAAACGATCCTATAGTTCAAAGAAGTAGATTTTTGAAACAAGAAATGGACAGAGAGCTTGGAGACGATGAGGCTTATACTATTGATGAGGACTTTATGTACGCATTAGAGTACGGAATGCCTCCTACAGGTGGGCTTGGTATAGGAATAGATAGAGTTGTAATGTTTCTTACGAATTCTTACTCTATACGTGATGTAATATTGTTCCCGACAATGAAGTCGTTGGATAAAAAAGACCAGTAAAATCAAGGGTTTGCGGTGTTGAAAACAAAAAATGACATCAATTTGACATCAAATTATTATTGTTTGGTGGACTAATATGGACTAAAAAGGTACGTTCTAGCGATTTGAACCTTTCAAAACTAAATAGTTAAATGCTATTAAAGGACATTTTCCAAAATTAAGGAAAGTGTCCTTTTTCTGTTGTTATGGTTATGCAAAAAAGCAGAGTTTAATACAAGGAGGATTCAAACATGAACAGTACAGCATTAGGAGCAAAAAAAGAAAACATTAACTTTATCAGTGAAGCACATGAGAAATTCTACTATGAAAAACTTCAGAAAGTCACAGAAGCAGATGTATATCACAAGGCACTTTGCTATTGCCTTGGAATGAACGAGGATACACGAAGAAATGTGGATAAAATTTATAACTTTAAGACTGGTTGTGTAAAAACGGAGTGCCTGCATGAGGGCTGGCAGACCAGTGGAAGTGCAAAGGTTGTCAGAATGGCATTTAATCTGTATTGCAATGGTACACCGAGCGTGGATGATGAACAGGATGCAGAGGAGCAGATGGATGAGTGTCGGAGATATTCAGTAGAGGATTTGTTTTGCTGTTGCTATGCACCATATTTCTGGCAAGCAATACAGATTCGGTATCCGGAGTATGCAACATACAATAAAAACTTGTATGCGATGTTTGGAGGAAATGATTGATGTTAAAGATTCGATTGATGGGAACAAGGAATGATATTACATGGTTTAAGAAAATCATGCAGAGACACCCAAAGGTAGAGGTTGTGGAAATGTCAGACCTCTATCCGAACAAGGGGACAGATAAATATTACAGATCATATGTAGAAGTAAAAAAGAGCAATGTAAAAGAATAATAGTAGAATTTGGAGGAATTTCATCATGTGTAAAGTTATAGTAATCGGAAACCAGAAAGGTGGAGTTGGAAAGACCACCACAACGAGCAATTTAGGTATTGGACTTGCAAAAAAGGGAAAAAAGGTACTTCTGATTGATGCAGATGCACAGGGGAGCCTGACAGCAAGTTTAGGCTTTCAGGAGCCGGATAAACTGGATGTATCTCTTGCAACCATTATGGCGAATATCATCAATGAAGAAGATATGGAGCCGGATTATGGCATCCTAAAGCACGACGAGGGTGTAGACCTTATGCCCGGCAATATAGAGTTGTCGGGATTGGAAGTATCACTGGTAAATGTCATGAGCAGGGAGCTTGTGCTTCGGACTTATATAGAACAGCAGAAAGAAAGGTATGATTACATTCTGATTGATTGTATGCCTTCCCTTGGCATGATTACCATAAATGCTTTTGCAAGTGCCGACAGCATCCTTATTCCGGTGCAGGCAGCATATCTGCCAGTAAAAGGTCTGGAACAGCTTATAAAGACCATAGGAAAGGTAAAAAGGCAGATCAATCCAAAATTGGAGATTGAAGGTATTCTGCTTACTATGGTTGATAACAGAACGAATTATGCAAAAGACATCATTGCATTGGTTGTGGAGAATTATGGTAGCAAGGTAGGAATATAAACAGTATTCCGATGTCGGTAAGAGCTGCGGAGATTTCTGCTGAAGGTGTCAGCATTTATGAGCATGATCCAAATGGAAAAGTAGCGAGTGCCTATCAGTCATTGACAGATGAGGTGCTTGCAGATGAATAAAACAGGAAGTGCCGCAAAGGTAAAACTGAACAGCTTCGATGATTTATTCGGAGATGGACAGCCACAGGCAGGAATAGAGCAGGTACAGGAAATTGCATTATCAGAACTGCATGAGTTCAAAGGTCACCCATTTAAGGTACTGGACGATGAAAAGATGCAGGAAACTTTGGAGAGTGTCAGAGAGCATGGTGTGTTGATGCCGGGCATTGCAAGACCAAGAGCTGAGGGCGGCTATGAAATTATTGCAGGACATCGCAGGAGACATGCGTGTGAACTGGTAGGACTTGAAACGATGCCGATGTTTATCCGTAATTATACGGATGATGAAGCCACGATTATTATGGTGGACAGCAATATCCAAAGAGAAGATATTCTTCCAAGCGAAAAAGCAAAGGCATACCGCATGAAATATGATGCTATGAAGCATCAGGGAAGAAGGACAGGCGGACTTACACTTGAAGAACTAGGAGAAACCGTAGGGGAAAGTGCAAAGACTGTCCAAAGGTATATATGGATTTCACGATTATCAGAACCGTTGCTTGATATGGTGGATTTGGGAAAGATAGGTATTATGCAGGCTGTGGACATCTCATTTTTATCCCAGGATGCACAGCAATGGGTATTGGTTGCCATACAGGACACCAATGCTGTCATAAGCAAACAGCAGAGTGCCATGTTAAAGGAAAGTGATAAAAGGGGAGAACTGACTTTCCCAATGGTGCGTATGCTTCTAGAGAAAGAAAAGCCTGTGGAGCGTAAGGTTGTCATAAAAAATGACCGCATTAACAGTTATTTTCCGGATACATATAGCACAGAAGATATAGAAAAAATAATATTTCAGCTATTGGATAACTGGAAGAATACGCAGTAGGAAGGAGGAAACGAGAATGGGAGAAATTTTGCAGCTAGATTATTATTACGGAATAGAAGCGGAACAGTTCTCATTCTATCGTGTTCCACGCCTGCTGATAAAGGACGAGCGTTATAGGGGACTTAGCAGTGATGCTAAGCTCCTCTATGGCTTAATGCTTGATAGAATGTCTCTTTCTATGAAGAATGGCTGGCTGGATGATAAGAACAGGGCATACATTATTTATACGATAGACAATATCATGGATGACTTGGGTTGTTCCAAGCCTACATGCATAAAAATCATAAAGGAACTGGATTCGGATTCTGGAATTGGTCTGATTGAGAAAGTACGCAGAGGATTAGGAAAGCCGGATATAATTTATGTGAAAAATTTTTCGACAATAGCAGAAACACAAGAAGAAAAAATGCCCAAAAATGCAGATAAATCCACAGAAGTAAAAAATCTTTACTTCAAGAAGGAAAAGAATTTTACCTCTGGAAGTAAAAAAATTGAACCTCAAGAGGTAAAAGAATTTGCCCCTAATTATACTAACTATAATCAGACTTATATGAATCAGACTAATTATAACCAGACTGAGGAGAGTTATAACAATCGCATCAATCAATCTGTGACAGAAAAGTTACAAGATGATGTGATTGATGCGATGGATGATGCACAGGGGTACATAGAGCTGATTAGAGAGAATATCAATTATGATCATCACATGAAGTATGATGGTTATGGGGAAAAAGAACTTTATGACGAATTGTTCGGGATAATCTGTGAAGTGGCATGTGTAAAGAGAAAATCTATCCGGGTTGCAGGGGAGGACTATCCGTATGAACTCGTAAAATCCAGATTTTTGAAACTGAATAGCAGTCATCTTGAGTATGTGATTGGCTGCATGAAAGAGACAACAACGAAGATAACCAATATCAAGTCGTATATGATTACGGCACTTTATAATGCACCGTCTACGATAAATCATTTCTATCAGCAGGAAGTGCAGCATGACATGTATGGAGGAGGATGGCATGAAAAGGGTATTGTTTAAGGTGATTTTGTCAATGGCATTTATAGTGATCTGGTTGGATATGTGTTACTGGATATGTATGGGAGAAAACGGCATGAACTGGTTTCAGTTTTGGATTATGGGTGGCTTTCCTTTCGGCATACAAAAGATGCTTGTATTGCTGATACCTCGTAATTTTGGAATTGCAGGGAGTATTGGAGTGTTGGCACTTGACGCAGTCATAGGCGGCATGATCGGAGTGATTGTCCTTATAATGAAAATCATTGCAATCATACGAGAAGTAATCAATATCATAATGGAACTTGCAGGAAAGAGAATTCCTTGCTGAACAGGAGCAGGTATGAAATGAAAAGTTTTGTATCTGCTTGTTTTATAACTTCTGGTCACAGCGTCCAGAAGTGGAAAGGAAAAGAAATGAACAGAAAAAATATGAAGAAATTACTGTTTGCTGCTATTGCTGTGTTAATTGTGGAAAAGGTGGTACGAGACATTAAAAATGCAAAAAAGCAGAAAGAAAATATCCCTGCTGATACACTCGATGATTTCTATGAGGAAGAAATGAACTGGTGGGATAAAGACCTTGAGGAGGGGGTGGAGCAGTAAGTATGGCAATGAAAACACAGCTCCACAGGCTGTTTGTTCCACCCTGAATCCGACCGGTGCAGATAAGGAAGGAGGTACACCGTGCAGGAGGAAACAACACAGAAAACCATTGCTCTTGCAATCAAGACTTCCAAGCTGACCGCAAGCGTTTTACAGAAGGCAATGAAGATGTATCTGGAGCATCAGAGGCATAAGCAGCCTTCGCATGGAAAGATTCCAGTAAAGAAGCTGGTCGGTCAGGGAGAGGGTGCAAAGTCCATTGAGGTTACGGATAGCAATATAAAATCCTTTGAGCGTGTCGCAAGGAAATACAATGTCGATTTCGCAGTAAAAAGGGATAAGACCACGGAACCACCCAGGTATCTTGTATTTTTCAAGGGCAAAGATGCTGATGTGATTGCACAGGCATTCAAGGAATTTGTAAAAGTTAATGAGAAAAAACAGCAGCGTCCGTCACTCAGACAGAAACTGAAAGGACTTCAGAAGATTGTTGCACAGAATAAAAATAAGGAGCGCAGCAGAGAGAAAAATAAGGACAGGGGACAGAGCTTATAAGCAAGGTCATTGACGGGATTGTGAAAGATTTGCAGTCAATTCCGAAAACTCTCAAAGAAAAAACAAAAGGGGTAAATAAAAAGCAGCTTGCCCTGAAATGCGCTCCCTATGTGATCTTCGGGTATGTTCTGAATAAGGTTTCATGGCTGTATGGACAGCAGGCAGATGATAACACCTTACAGAAGGTGTTGGACACAATCAATGGGATTGGAGGTGCGTTCCATAATCCGCTACCAAGTTTTCTGCCGAGGGATTTACTGGTAGGAGTGGGATGCGGAATAGGATTTCGTATGGTAGTTTATTATAAAGCGAAAAATGCAAAGAAATTTCGGCAGGGAGTGGAGTACGATTCGGCAAGGTGGGGAACTGCCAAAGATATTGAATCGTATGTTGATCCAGTATTTGAGAACAACGTGCTATTAACTGCAACGGAGAGACTTATGATGTCGGGCAGACCAAAACAGCCGAAGTATGCGAGAAATAAAAATATTCTTGTAATCGGTGGTTCCGGTTCCGGCAAGACCAGATTTTTTGTGAAGCCGAACCTTATGCAGATGCACAGTTCCTACGTTGTGACTGATCCCAAAGGCACAGTCCTCGTGGAATGTGGCAAAATGCTGTCCAAGAATGATTACCGGATCAAGGTGCTGAATACCATTAACTTTGCAAAATCAATGCATTACAATCCTTTCGCTTATATCCGTAGCGAAAAGGATATTCTGAAACTCGTAAACACAATCATTGTAAATACCAAAGGGGAAGGACAGCAAGCCTCTGAGGATTTCTGGGTGAAAGCGGAAAAGCTCTATTATACAGCCCTGATCGCATATATCTGGTACGAAGCACCGGAGGAGGAACAGAATTTTTCCATGCTGATTGATCTGGTGGATGCCAGTGAAGCAAGGGAAGATAATGAGAATTTCAAAAATGCGGTTGACTTGCTGTTTGAGGAGCTGGAAAAGGAGAACCCGAACCACTTTGCGGTCAGACAGTATAAAAAATACAAGCTGGCGGCGGGAAAGACAGCAAAATCAATTCTGATTAGCTGTGGTGCGAGGTTGGCACCATTTGATATTAAGGAGCTGCGTGACCTGACTTCTTATGATGAACTGGAGCTTGATACTCTGGGAGAGAAAAAGACAGCATTGTTTGTCATTATCTCAGATACCGATGCGACATTCAATTTCATTGTAAGTATCATGTATTCGCAGTTATTCAATCTGCTCTGTGACAAGGCAGATGATGTATATAACGGGAGGCTGCCGATTCACGTCCGGTGCCTTTTGGACGAGTTTGCGAACATCGGGCAGATTCCACAGTTTGAGAAGCTGATTGCTACTATCCGTAGCAGGGAAATATCAGCTTCTATTATTTTACAGTCAAAGTCACAGCTCAAGGCTCTGTACCGGGACAACGCTTCCACGATTGAAGGAAACTGCGACACTACCCTGTTTCTGGGAGGAAAAGAGAAAGATACTCTGAAAGATCTGGCAGAAATCCTTGGAAAAGAAACGATTGACCTTTACAATATCTCAGATACGAGAGGTACGAGCCAGTCCTATGGTCTGAATTATCAAAAGACCGGAAAGGAGTTAATAAGTCAGGACGAGATTGCGGTCATGGATGGCAGCAAATGTATCATGCAGCTTAGAGGTGTGAGACCATTTTTCTCAGATAAGTTTGATATAACGAAGCATAAGCAGTACCCGCTGTTATCCGATTATGACAAAAAGAATGAATTTGACATTGAAAAATACGTTAAAAACCTTAACAAGCTGCGGTTCAAGCAGAATGATGTGGTCGATGAGGTATGCGATGTCGGAGAAATTGCTGAGTCACTTCTGGTCACAATGTCCAGAAGTGACTTTACAACTAAATATTGGAACTATTGTTATGGGAGTTTTTCTGAAAAATCACAAATCAGAACATCTCCCTTTTTTATTTCATTTTTCAAGAAAAAGGAGACAAACAAATGGGATTTTTTACAACATCAGTAACAGGACTTAAAACAGTAGTAACCGCAATCGGAGCAGGTGTAGGCGTGTGGGGAGTTATCAATCTTCTCGAAGGATATGGAAACGATAATCCCGGGGCAAATGCTCATGTACGGTAAGGAAGCAAGCAACCGAAAACAAGAGATAGACCGCCAGCACTACACTATTCCGAACCAAAGACCAAAAGATAAGCATTGTGGGAAAATCTAAACTTTTGGATTTTCCTACAATGCCGACTACGGCGGAATCCTTCCCACTCCTTATATCTTTATTTCCGTATACATTGAATTTGTATTTAGTAAATGCTATAATGTCCCTATTCAAATTATAAATGTGTTGAATTAGTTACATGTACATATTTTTTGTGCCGCATAAATACCCTGTTGAGGTTGTCGTTCTTTGTCCAGATGTGGAAACAATAAAAGGAAGGGAACGATACAGGGAGAAAACAGGCTATTCCGGCTTTACGGTTGAAACCTTATACGATACATTTATGCAGACAACACCACGGATCGGCTTTTGGCTGGACAATTCCAACCAAACACCACAGCAGACAGCAGAAACCATTCTGAACGCCAGAAAGTCGGTATGATTGTTACATATAAGGGGAAGAAAAATTTCTTTTAGGTACTTGCTTTCCTAAAACTAATGTGATATAATAGCATCATTCCAAAAAAGGAGTAAAAAATATGCGGCAAGGTATTCTTAAATAAAACTATAATCAAATAGTGGGAACAAAGGATTATGATAGTCCCTTTTGTTTTTTCTTTG
>NZ_JBRACL010000009.1:0-117682 GCF_054906395.1 Anisomitus miae (SeqCode) | reverse complement strand
CGCTGCTCAAGGTCAAGGGGATGCAGTAACGATTGAATTATTTGACAAGTCAGGATTTAATGGAGGAAAGAAATATTTATTAGATAGTTTCACATTAGATAATCCTCAAGATGATGAGACATTTGAATTTGCAGGAATAACATTGAATTTGAAGAAGTTGGATTCAAAAATAGAAGCAGGGAAAAGTGGTAGTTTTGAGTTTAGTAACACTGTAAAGAAGGAAGAAGAAGGGATAAGATTACAAGTAGGAGCGAATAGGGAGCAAATGATAGGATTGAGTGTGGGTAACATGAGGAGCAGGGAGTTAGGGCTAGGAGGGATAGATGTGTAATGTTTAATTTAGAAAACGAGCAAGAAATCAAAGAGAGAATATTTAAAAATATAAAAAGTGATTTAAATAAAAGTGAAGGAAGTATATTAAATGATATTGTATCTGCAATTTCTCTTGAAATAATTAATAATCAAGTATTTTTTAAAAATGGATTTTTATCTTCATTTATTGAAACAGCTAAGGGAGAATTTTTAGATTTAAGATGTAAGGAACATGGAATATATAGAAAACAAGGAGAAAAGGCTAAAGGAGAAGTTATTTTAAAAAGTGATGAAGATATTGAAATAGAAGAAGGAACAATTCTTATTAATGAAAAAACTTCTTTAAGATATATAATTAAAGAAGAAGCTAGGAGTAACAAAGAATGTGAAATTGAAGCTGAAAGTATTGGATCTAATTATAATTTAACCAAAGATAATACTCTAGCTTTATTTAAATATAACTCAAAAATAAAGGAAATTGAAATAATTGAAGATATAACTGGTGGAGAAAATATTGAAAGTGATGAAGATTTAAGGCGTAGATTATATTTTGTTGTTTCACATCCTGAAGGAGTGGGAACAGTAACGGACTACGAGAGATGGGCATTAGAGGTTGATGGAGTTAAAATAGCTAAAGCAATTCCTTGTTTTTACGGTAATGGAACAGTTAAAGTTATTGTAGGTGGAGAAAATGGAAAAATCCTTGATGAAGAATTAATTAAAAAGGTGCAAGACTATATTTGTCCATTAGAAGAGAATGGGTATGGAACAGGGAAAGCACCAATAGGATCTAAAGCAACTATAACTACTTTTAATAAAATACCTATTAGTATAAAGATAGTAAATTTAAGTTTAGTCAATCAACATGAAAAGGATAAGGTAAAAGAAAAACTTGAAGAGAACGTAAATAAATATTTAATGGAAACCTTAGATACTTTAATATATCATGAGCTTATATCTGTTGTAATTGAAAGTTATGGTGTTAAGGATTTTGAAGTACTTTTGATTAATGGGCTTAAACAAAATATAAAGGTCTCTTATGATGAAAAAGCAATTTTAGAGGGAATAGTTTATGAAGAAAGAAAATGAACTAGAAAAAATAAAATCTAGGTTTAATAATTATTTACCAGAGTTTGTATTAAAAGCTCCATATTTAGAAGAAATATTTGATAGTGGAATAATTGAAAGTTATTATTTAAATGAATATGGTAAAAAGCTTTTAAACGAACTTTCTATATCAACAGTAACGGAGAAAAGTATAGATAAATGGGAAAGATTTGCAGGGATTAACAACAAGCACTTAGATGTTAAAAGTAGGATTGATTTAGTTATAAAAAAATTTAGTCTTAAGGTACATGCTAATCATTTTAATTTTGTGTCGCTATTAAGGGTATATGATCCTACAATTATCGTAGAAGAGATAATTTCTGATTATACTATAAAAATAAAGAGCTATAATTTTATTGGATATACGCAATCAACAAGTCTACTTGATATTATAAATAATTACAAACCTGCACATATAGGGTATAAATTAGAAATTAACAGATCTGTAAGTGAAATAATATGTGTAGAATTATCAATTAATCGAAGGACTATAAATAAGATTAGAATAAGTCCTGACATAGATAATCAAATTAAAGTACCTACATACATATATCCATCAGTTAATAAAGTTAGCAATCAACGTACAAATATAACACCAATAACGCAACACATATCATTAATTAACAACTATTTAGGCATAGGAATTAATGTAAGTGTAAGTAATATAGTTAAATTTAGACATATCAATAAAATTAAGCACTGTATATATACGGGTATAGCTATAAATAAAATAAAACATGTTAAGGTTAATATATAGTAGGAGGTGATAAAATGGAAAATCTATTTTATAAACACATTATAATAACTAAAAAAGGATATGAATTTTACAGCAGAGTAATAGCAGGTGATCAAATAAAATTTACAAAAATAGAGATAGGAGATGGTGAGCTAGATGAATCAATCAATATAGATGATTTAAAGTCGATTACTAATATCATAAACCATAGAAAAACTATAGATGTATATGCAGTAACACAAGATTATACACAAGCTGTAATACATGCTAAGATTAATTCTAACGACCTAACAGATCCGTTTAAATTTAGAGAAGTTGGTATATATGCAAAAATAAAAGACGAAGAAATATTATATGCATATTTGCATGCAGGAGAAGAATTTGAATATTTAAGACCAACAGCAAAAGGTCAAGCATCAGTATTTAATTTTGAATTTGCAGTATCAGTTGGCAAAGCAGAAAATGTAGAAGTTGTATTTAACAATATAAATATAGTTAACAACAGTATCAATATTGATATGTTGGATGATACAGTAAAAACATATATAAGTGATTATGTATCTAATGCTATAGATAATGCAATATCTAGCTTACCAGTAACTAATAATAAATTTGAATTGATTAAAAATGGAGATAATTATATAGGATCGTTGAGAGATGGAGATTTAGAGCAAATTAAAGATGATTTTGTTCTGAATCTCTAATTTTTTGCAGAGGAGATAAATAATGAGTAATTTAACCTTTAAAAAAGATGGTATTGAGTTAAATGTTAAAACAATCGCCGATAGTGTTAAATATAATCAAGATAGTACAGTAAAACAAGCACTGGATAATATAATAACTAGACTTAATAGCATTGATCCTGGTGGTAGTACATCACCTGATATTGGTACTAGCACACCTATAGATACAACACATAACACACTAAGCATAAATTCCGAGCAAGGGGCACATGATTTGCGATATTATAATGATAAGCTGTCTATTAACATAAATGGAGAATGGATAGACCTAAATTTAGGTGGCACAAAAATAGAGGGGATTAAATTGCCACCAACAAAATTTATTGAAATCCATTCTCGCGAATCCACTAGCACCAATGTTACCATAATGTGGGAAGATGGTGGAGATCAAGTGCTTAATGGAGCAATAATATCTAAATGGGTAGGTACTAAACTTATTCGTAAACTTGACTCCCCACCCACGAATGAACACGATGGAGAGTTACTATTAGACAACAAAGATCTAAATAAATATAAGATTAATGGTTATGTTGATACAAATATACAATTAGATACTGCGTACTATTATGCATTATTTCCTTATTCTGATGATGGTACGCACAATTTTGATATTACAAATATACGTAAATTTTATAAAACCGAGGGTGCAATACCAGGCAATACAACAAATATAAGTGTTGTACCTATATTCAATGCAATAAAACTATTTTTTACAGATGGAGAATCAACATCTACAGCATTGTGGGCAGGTACTAGGGTAGTACGCAAAATTGGATCGCAGCCTACATCAGAGACTGATGGAGTAATTGTACTAGATAATTCCTCCAGAAACAAACATCAATCTAATGGATTTACAGATGACACAGCTACACAAAAAGTTGATTATTACTATGGGTTTTTCCCGTATTCTTCGGAGGGGCATTTTAATTTAGATCCTGACAACATAGTTATGGGTAATCCTGTTACACGCAAGATGTACGGTATGCGTATTGACATGACAAATAATTCACCCTCGGAAGCGGTTACATATACCAATAGTGCAGTAGATATAACACCTGATACTGGGTGGGATAGTATTGATTTGTTTGCGAATATAAAACCATGTTTATTTAAAAATGGTAAAGTTAATTATTATCTTAACCCAAATGATTACACGAAGAAACTAGATGGATCACCATCTAATTTAAATGGATTAGATGGTGATGTAATGATCGAAATACCATATATAGGTGTATATTACAGTGCAAACGGCAATTATTTAGATATACATGTATGCGATGATTATGAATTATCAAGATCAAACTTGGGATATTCCAGTCATACACATATGGATAAAGATGGAAATATAGCAAAAAAAATATATGTGGGAGCTTTTCAAGGTTATATTGATTCTAATAATTTGTATTCTAAGACTGGCGTAGTGCCGACTAAATATACAATAAAGCAGATAGAAGATGCTGTAAAATCAAGGGGAGATTATTATTGTCCCTATACAGGATCTATTAATTTACTATTAGCAACATTATATATGCTTAAGTACAAAACAAGATTGTTTTCCGATCACTTAGCAACCAACAATAATATATTTGCAGGAGAAACAGGTACATTAAATAAATCTGGATTGTGGCATAAAGGGAATACGGGTAAGATTGCAGGGATCGAATGGGGAGTAATCAATGCTATGATTTGGTTATCAAATTACCTTGTAGATAATAACTGGTATGTCAATAGTACGCAATATAATAGATCTACAAGATCGCTTAAGGTTTGCAAACCAATGACAAATCAAGTAGTATCGTCAATGTCGTATAGTATATATTACCCTAATTATAGTGCCTGGAATAAGGAATATCAAGTAGATGGATATACACAAAAGATGAGAGGATTAGGTAATAATATGTTGCCTGGTTATAACAACAGTGGTAGCTCTAGCACTGGGTGGGGTAGTTATGTTTCTGGTATGACTGCGTACAACCAAACATATAATGCCACACAATTTATTTTTATTAACCTAAATATTAATGGAGCGTATAAAAATATGTTAAATTACCATACAGATTCGGCATTAACCGAATCGATTAAATCCAACACATCATACACGTATGCTACGTATCTAATGTATATTAAGGCAGGTGAAGATTAACGAAATGAAGATGTATACAAATGTTATATCAGAAGTTAAACCCAAACTAAAGGATTTAAGTCATAACACATTATATATACGTACAAGTCTAACAAAAAAATTAGATGATGATTTAAAAGAAGAATTTTATGTATATGATGAAGTTCAGTATGAAGGAAATGAAATTCTTGAGTATTTAGATAAAAAGCAAATTGAAAGTGAACAGTTAGTAACAGATTTAGAATTAAATCAACTTCAAACTGAACAAGCCTTAACTGAAATGGAATTAAAAATATTAGAATTAGAAGGAGTCAAATAGAATGGAATTAAGTAGAAAGGCATTAGAATTAAAAGAGAGATATTTAAGAAGTGGAATTACGGATAGTCAATTGGAAAGATTTAAAAATTTAGGAATTATAAGTGATGAAGAGTATGAACACATAAAAGAATCGAAATAGAAGTTGAATTTGAGTATATTTATTCAATAAATTTGTATAAATATTTCAAATACCCTTTATTTGTATTTAAATATGTTTTAAGAGGGTATTTTATATAAAGGTATATAATATCAAAAACTTAAAAACATCGCCTTAGAATTGATTAGGAGAGTTGGGTTTTTAAATAAGGGGGTGGTAAAAATAAAAAAAGATACATTGACAAAGGTTATAGTGTTAACCCTAGCCATAATGTTTATAATATGGCTGGGTTTTTTTGTTGGTATAGATTTCTCAATAAAGACATTGCTAATAGTTATGGTTATAGATTATATTATAGGATTGTCATTAGCTATAACAGGTAACTCTAAGCATGGGGATGGAGGATTATCCAGTAAGGTAGGATATAAGGGGTTAATAAAGAAGATAGTGATACTATTAGTGGTAGGGCTAGCGGCTATATTAGAGGATTACTTAATAGTACTCGGTGTGCAATTTGAGTATATACAGAGTATAACAGTGGTTGCGTTTATTATAAATGAAGTTATATCAATCATAGAAAACGCAAAAATGGCAGGATTAGAAATACCAGATGTATTAACTAAGATAATAGACGTGCTTAAAAATTTAAGAGTGAAAAAATAGAGAGGGAGACCTCTCTTTTTGGTTTTTTGGGGGGAAGAAGGATGAATATAAATGAGAAATTAGTTAAATATAATTTTTCATCACGAAAGGGATCAGTTATTAAATATATAGTAATACATGATACGGGGAATACATCGAATGGTGCAGATGCGAATGCACATTATAATTATTTTAATGGAGGAGATAGACAATCATCAGCACATTACTTTGTAGATGATAAACAGGTTTTAAGAATAATAAAGGATAATGATAAGGCGTGGCATTGTGGAGACGGTAACGGTAAATATGGAATAACAAATGAGAATAGTTTAGGTATAGAGATGTGCATAAACAAAGATGGAGATTTTGGTAAAACATACAATAGTACAGTACAACTAACTAAATACCTGATGGATAAATATAATATACATATAGATAATGTGGTAAGGCATTATGATGCAAGTAGGAAGACATGTCCACACATATGGCAAAAAAATAATTGGGACAAATGGCATATGTTTAAAAAGGATTTAGTTAATAAGGATCAGATAGATTATAAACCGTTGATAACAAAACTATATGCATCATTGTTTGATCGTAACCCAGATGATGATGGATTAGAGTACTGGGACAGCAAGCTAAATAGTGGTTTAACCGTTGGTGATATGCTAGCGGAGATGTCAAAGACGGATGAATTCAAAACAAAATATGTGTGTTAAGATAGCAGGCTATAAGCCTGCTTTTTTGTTTTTTTATAGGAGGTGTGAGGGGTGATATATGGATGGACAAGCATCAAACTTCCAACTAACAAGGTGTTAAATGGAAATATATCAGGGAAGGAGTATGAGGTAAAACAAGGAACTAATACTAATACTGCTGGTATAACTAATGATAACGTTAAATAAAATATTTGCCAACATGTAAAATGCATCTGCCTACCATTATACCCAAAATTTCCAACTAAATGTCGACAATAAGGGAGATAATAATAAGGTACGTTAAATATACATTACGTACAACTACGGACTTTTCAACCCTTATGACGTACGTAAAATCAAGACAGAGAGATACTCTAGTTGTCACTAAGTATCTCTCTAAACTTTTTTAAAAATTTGGAGCGGTAATGAGTAACGAGGTGAATTGTGGTCAGGTTAGGGGACCAGTTCAATTGAATTTCGGAAGGAGTATAGATCCGATCTTCTCACAAGATTTGACAATTACAAGATGTGCGGTTACAAATTTGAAGGATTTAGAAAAAGAGAGAACTATGGGTAGAAAACAAATAGTACCATATGGGTTATATAGAATGGAAGGGTACATATCGGCTAATTTAGCCCAAAGGATCACAGGGTTTAGCGAAGTGGATTTAGAAATATTTTGGGAAGCACTTATAAATATGTTCGAACATGATCATTCTGCTTCCAGGGGAAAAATGGCAACTAGGAAACTGTTTGTATTTGAACATGAAACTGCTCTTGGTAATGCACCATCTCACAAATTGTTTGACTTGATAACCGTAATGAGAAAGGATCATACAAAACCTACGAGAAGTTTCACTGATTATGAGATCGCAGTAGATAATAATGGAATTCCTAGCGGTGTAAAACTCATAGAGAAACTTTAATATGGACTATTTAATGATTTCTGGAATTCAACATTTTGTATTTTGTAAACGTCAGTGGGGGTTAATACATTTAGAAAATATCTGGAAAGATAATGCTAGAACATTCAAGGGACATGAATTTCATCATAAGGTTGATGATCCATATGTTTTTGAAAAAAGGGGTAATATTATTGTTTCGCGTTCACTTCCATTGATTTCGCATGAGTTGTGTTTAAGAGGAATAAGTGACTGTGTTGAATTTCGTAGAAGAAATGATGATTTAGGAGCGAAATTACCAAACAAAATTGGAACCTATGACCTAATTCCAATTGAATATAAAGTTGGTGATTTGAAGCATGAAGAGAATGATATTTTTCAACTTTGTGTACAAGCTATTTGTCTTGAGGAGATGTTGTGTGTAAAAGTGAGTAAGGGATACGTTTACTATGGAAAATCCCGAAGGAGATATGAAGTTATTTTTACGAATGATATTATAAATAGTGTGAAAAATGTCATCAAAGAAATGAGATATTATTTTGAACGTGGAATAACCCCTAAACCAGTTTATAAAAAATCTTGTAGAAGTTGTTCGTTGTATGATTTATGTATGCCTAAATTAAATCAAATACATAAGAGTGTTAAAGAGTATATTGAGTTACATGTGAAAGAAGAATAAGTTGAGAAAATTATTGAATGTGTTGTACGTCACAAATGAAAATGCTTACTTACGCAAGGATGGGGAAGATGTTTGTGTCGTTTTAGATGGAGAAAAGGATGTAAAGATTCCCAGTCATAATTTAGAAGGAATTGTGTGTTTTGGTTATCAAGGTGCGAGCACTAAACTTATGGCAATGTGTGCTGAAAAAAATATCGGTATAAGCTTTCATACTCCTTATGGAAAGTTTTTATGTAGAGTTCAAGGAAAAGTTTCGGGTAATGTCTTACTTAGGAAAAGGCAATATAGAGTTTCTGATGATGGAAATTTGTCTTGTTTAGTTAGTAGAAATTTTATTTTAGGAAAACTTGTTAATTATAGAAACGTACTCAATCGTTTTAAAAGAGATTACATGGATAAGTTTGATGAATGTGTTAAAAATTCCATCGAATATTTGTCAGATACGATAAAAAGCGTTTTAGTATGTGAAAACTTGGATACATTAAGAGGTCTTGAAGGTGTAGGTACTAAGTATTATTTTGATGTTTTTGATAAATTAATATTGGCTGATAAAGAAAATTTCAAATTTGATTCTAGAAATAAGAGACCACCTCTAGATAGAGTCAATTCTTTACTCTCTTTTGTTTATGTACTTCTATCACACGATGTTGAATCTGCCCTTGAAAGTGTTGGGCTTGATCCACAAGTTGGATTTCTACATAGAGACAGATCAGGAAGAAGTAGTCTTGCTCTTGATATGATGGAGGAGCTTAGAGCCTATTTGGGAGATAGATTTGCACTGAAATTGATTAACACTAAAATGTTAAACAAAGATGATTTTGTTATCAAGGAGAATGGAAGTGTGCTTATTAATGAAGAAGCTCGTAAGAGTATTCTAACTGCATGGCAAAAAAGGAAAAGGGATAAGATTACGCATCCTTTTTTGTGTGAAAAAATAGAAGTTGGACTTATACCGTATGTACAAGCCTTATTGCTTTCTAGGTATTTAAGAGGGGATTTAGATGAATATCCACCATATTTAATGAAATAATGGGGTTAGATATGCTTATTGTTGTAACTTATTATATTGAAGTTAATTCTAAGGATGGAAGTAATAGACTCCGTAGGATTTCAAAGATTTGTGAAAATTATGGTATTAGAGTACAGAATTCAGTATTTGAATGTGTAGTTGATAACCTACAATTTGAAATGCTCAAAGCAAATATAAATAAAGTAATAGATAAAAATAAAGATAGTGTAAGATATTATAATTTAGGAAATTCTGGAAGAAAAAAGGTAACAGAGGTTGGAGCTAAATTTTCAATCAATGTGGAGGATATTCTTATAATTTAAATATCGAATGCGAAATATAAGTTAACATAGTTTTCTTGGAAGTTTCGAAAATATATATTCTAGATATATTTTCACTAAATTTTAGTTGAAATTTATGCCTTAAAGTTTGTATAATAGAGGTGTCTCGCAGTAGTAGTATTCCCATGCGTGATATTTAGCTGTTTTTAAATTTTACAGTCGCACCTCAAGTAGGTGCGTGGATTGAAACCCCAGCTCGTATCTCCGTCTCAAAGCCATCAACCGTCGCACCTCACGCAGATGCTTGGATTGAAATTCGCATGGATTTATCTCATTCTCAATTTGAGTCACGTGAATTATTAAGGATCTCTTTATTTTTGACAAAAATTATTTACTAAATTTTAAAATATAAAGTATAATATTTACTGAATGTTTTAAACTAAGGGTTAATGATTGTAAATTCTATTTGGTTAAATTATTTTTTTGAGAGTTGAGATAGGGGGATGAGAATACTTGAGAAGTATTTTTAGATTTTTTGTTCTTGTCTTTTTATTCATGTTTAGTTGTGGTGTGTTTATAGGTGCTTTAGAATTTGGTGACAGCTCCGTTAAATACTTAGAACAGATTTCAAGATTATCCAGAGGAGCATTTACTCAAAATGAGGTTTATACTGCTGATTATTTGGGTAGAATACTTAGAGACTTGGGTTATAATACTGTATTTGAGGAAATTATTTTTCCAGATGATACGGTATTGAATTTTGAGGTAGGCGACTATATTTCTCATAATATCATCGCTACTAAAGAAGGAAAGAGCGATATGGAAATTGTGATTGGGGCTCCGTATGATTCGGTAGGTGACCAAGGATCTACGGGTTTTGAAGCAGCAACAGGAGTTGGACTTTTAATTGAGCTTGCAGATAAGTTTAAGGACATTACTCTTCCTTATACCTTAAAGTTTGTATTGTTTGGTGCAGGTAAATATGGTAGTATTGGCTCAACTCATTATGTGTCTACAAGGTCCCAAGGAGAGTTAAATAAGATAATGTATTATTTAAATTTATCTTCTCTTGGAAGTGGAAAAGAACTTTGTATTTATTCCAACTATGGGAATAAGGGATTTTTACGTGAAGATTTTTTAAGGAAGGCCAAAGAATTAAATATAGATTTATCCACAAGTCCAGCTATTGAAGATTATTATGTTCCTCAAGGAGTTGGATATGATATAGGAGATCATGTTCCTTTTAAGTATAGCAATGTTCCCTACGGATTCATAGAGGCTACATCTTGGGATAGTGTCAATCAAGATTATCTTATACCAGATGATCCAACTGGTGAAAAACTCGGAATCATAGATGGTAGTAGCAAAGACAACTATAGTTACGTTATGGATTCATTTGGAGAAAACGTAAGAAATAATCTAGCTAAAGCTAGTGAACTTATTTACAATAGCATTATGAAAAATGAAAAAAGTATAAGGATAATTACTCTGTTGACTAATGAAAATTTAGGAGATGCAACCTCCATAAATTATACCTTATATGAAGATGGGAAGAAAATTAAGACCGTGAGCTTAGATGATGAATTGTCGCCAATCGAATTTAACAATTTAAGTGATGGAGTTTATAAGATTAAGGTCGAGGCCCCAAGTGAAATTAGCTTCGTAAAAGATATAAGTGAATTTGAATTTGACTTTGATTCAGATGGTGAGTTTGTAATTGTAAACGATGAAATGGGAGTTTATACTTATAGGAAAGAGTTTACAGATAATTACATTTCAGTAAGGCAAAATGTACAGAAGAGTCAATTCTCTATAGGGGTTAAAGATTTTTTATTTGATTATTCCGGTATGAGTCAAGGAGATCAGCAAGATAGTTCAAATGGCAATGATGGAATCATTAAAGTTTTATTTACGATGTTGGCAGTGCTTGTTATCTTATATATTATTTTAAGGATTGTGTTTTTTAAAATGAATAAGAGACTTGAGTGAAAATTTAGTTATACTAAGTTTTCACTTTTTTTATTTAAAATTTTTGTAAGGGTACGATAAATAAATAGAGTAGTGTAATTGTCATCGGATGTATTTTTATAAATTGATAGTTTCAAATTTTTTAGGAGGAAAATACATGAGGAGGAAGACGAAAGTAAATGTGGGAGGTAAATGGAATAAGGTGTTAAAACATACAGGAATTGTAACTATTGTATCTACTATAACAAGTTTATTTATAGCTAGCTTTCCTGTAAGGGCAGTAGTTAGTACAAGATTTCGAAATTCTACTTCAACGGGTTCATTGCAATCATATGGATCAAATTCAAATAGCCAAAGGATTAGAGTTAATGATAATAATTTGAATTCATCGAGAGTGTTTTCTATAAATTCTGGATCTAGTGCAAGCTTAAGTCCTACAACCATACAAAATGTAACGCTTACGACATTAGTTATTGGTAACATTTTTACTCTTGGTATAGCATCTGCAGCAATTGTCGGCGTATTTCAAAAGGAAGAAGAGCTTAGTTATAAACGTGAATCTGATAAAAAGGAAAATAAAGAAACTCCAATTAAATATAGGATAAGTGTTAAAAAGTAATGATGGATTTTATAAGTTAGGGTTTTACGGATAAGTATATATGAAATCGTATACTTAAATGAATGATAATATGTGATAAAATATGTATCTTTCTGTATTTGAGATGTGATTGAAATAAAAATTCGCTTTGTAATGATGGGTTTTGAAAAAATTTCGTTTATGAGTAGGTTATATTTAGTATTTAACATAAATTGATTGAGGAGATTTTAGAAAGAAGTAATTAGAATGTTTAAGTGAAAACTCGGCAGTGTCGGGTTTTTATTTTTTTATTAAAAATTTCTACAAAAATACGATAAATAAGTAAAACTGTATAATCATAGGCGAGTTTATTTTTTAATTGATTAATACTGTTAAAGTTTTCAAGGAGGAAAATACATGGGGAGGGATACGGGAAATAATGATTCAGGAAAAAAATCTAGAGAAAAAATATTAAAATCCATAGGTGTTGCAACCACAATAGCTACTATAACAGGTGTGGCTATGGGGACTACTCCTGCAAAACAAGCTGAAGCAAAAATTAGTTTTTCTTCTCTAAGCAAATTATTTAAGTCAACTACTAAAAAACCAACATCTAGTGCCACCTCTAGTTCTAATAAAACCAATTCATCAACATCAAGCAGTTCAAGTAAGCCGTTAGGTGGATCTACGAGTTCATCCTCAACCACAACAAGTAAGCCTTCAACTGGATCTTCAACTTCAACAAAACCGTTGGGAGGATCAACTAGTAGTGCTAAACCAAATGGCACAAGTTCATCAAGTAGCACTACTACATCTTCCAGTTCCAATAAAGTTACAACAACTACGACTTCGAGTTCGGGAAATGTTGTAAAAAACCCTTCTACTTCATCTTCTAATACTTCTTCAGGAAATGTCATAAAGGGTGGATCATCCTCTTCTACATCAAGTAGTTCGACTTCAAGTTCATCAACGAGTGCACCGGCGAAACCGTCTAGCTCGACTTCAAGTTCATCAATGAGTGCATCGACGAAACCATCTAGCTCGACTTCAAGTTCATCAACGAGTGCACCAACGAAACCATCTAGCTCGACTTCAAGTTCATCAACGAGTGCACCGACGAAACCATCTAGCTCGACTTCAAGTTCATCAACGAGTGCACCGACGAAACCATCTAGCTCGACTTCAAGTTCATCAACGAGTGCACCAACGAAACCATCTAGCTCGACTTCAAATTCATCAACGAGTGCATCGTCAAAGCCTTCGACCTCAAGTGGTACGAACAATTCATCAACGAATTCAACTACATCAACAAAGCCGTCTAATAGCTCAACGTCAAGTAGTTCGGACAAATCTCAGAGTACCACAAATAATAATTCTTCCACCTCAAATTCTTCAAATAAAAATCAAAATACTACAAGTAGCTCAAGTGCTTCAGATAAAAATACAAGTTCTACTTCATCAAGTTCTTCAAAGAATAATTCTAACTCCGGTAGTTCTGATTCCTCTTCTAGTAAACCTCAATTAGATCAAAGTCAAAAGCCAAAGACCTCGACAACAGATAAGATACAAGTTGGTTCGGCAGTTGCTGGGAATCTTCTGAGCGTGGGATTTACTGTTTCTGGAGTTGTAGGTGCTGTGCAAACAGCTGAGAGCATGAAGCTTCAACAAAAACTTCAGGAGGAGGCAATATTAGCTCAGGAAAAGCAAATGGAAAAACAGCATGAGCATGAGAGGGAAATGATGAAAGCACAACAGGCACTTTATGAGATGCAGCAACAACAAAATAAAGAAAATGGAAGTGGTACTGACTCAGGTGACGGAGGTCAATCTGGTTCTTGTGATGATGGCTTAATGGGAACTTATGATGAAAATGGGAATTTTCATTTATCAGATGGCTCAGGATACATTGACAAGGAGGGAAATTTTCATTTAGCAGATGGTTCAGGTTATTACGATAAGGACATGAATTTCTATTACTCAGATGGAACGGGGTATTTAGATAAAGATGGAAATTTTCATTTGTCAGATGGCTCAGGGTACTATGATAAAGATGGAAATTACTATCCGACGAATAAAGATGGGCATTACGATAAGGATGGAAATTATATAGAGAAGGATGGAGAGTCTGATTATGAAGATGATGACAATCAAGATAAGATTGTTTTAGAAAAGAACACAGATGTATCAAGAAAGAGCACTTATTCAGCTTATTATGAAGATATTTCTGATTCTGATAATGAGGAAAAACTGTATGAAGCTTCAACTTCGAAGGCTAGGAGTTTGAGTAATCAAGATTATTTTGAAAGTTATATTACAGATGGGGTTTTCACTCATAGGGAACTTCAATCCATAAAAGAGAACATAGCTTCAGGAAGGATGAATTTTTTCACTATAGAGTATATGTACGAGGAAGATATGTTTACTTTGGATCAGGCAAATGCAGCACTTGATATGCTCAAGTATTTCCAAACTAGTGGAAGCTTTTAGTTGGTCATAATTTTTAGCGATGAAGATTTATTCAAGGAGGAGTAAAGATCTATGAAATCTAAGGATGAAAACAAATTAAACACGAACAATGACGAAAATAAGACTAGAGATAGTAACCATGATAGAAAAAATTTTTTAAACAAAGTGGCAATGGCTACAGCACTAGTTGGAGTTACAGGAATTGCGTCTCAGAATATTCCTCAAATTAGAAAAGTTCAAGCTAAACCTGTGACAACAGGAATTAAAACTAATACAACTACTACTTTAACAAAAGTAAATTCTTTTACATCAAGTTCAGGATTTACTAGACCTATTTATACTACTACAAATAAAACTACTTCGTCTATAGGTAGTAGTGTTACTTCTACAACCACTAAAAAGAATCCAGTAACAAGTACAACAACATCTACTACGACCACTCCAACAACTGGTGGTGTTAAAGGTCTTATTAATTATTACAATGGTTTAAGTAGTGGTTCGACTACAAAGCCAACTACGAGTACGACTGTGACGAAACCGAATACAACAACAACTACAAAGCCAACTACAAGTACGACTACACCAGTGACCGCACCAACTAAGCCTACAACAAGTGCTACTGGAGCTTTGACCAATACAACTCAAAGTACTGGCACAAAACCTAGTACAACTCCAATTACATCAAATAAAACAGGTTTGACTTCTACTGGAACAGCATCAACAGGAACTTCGTTGAAACCAACGACAACTACTGCACCAACTAAACCAACAACAAGTTTGGGAACAGGTACATCGACAGGAAGCTCATCCAAGCCTACGACAAGCACAAGTTCACAATCAGGTGCTTCAGGTAGTCCTCTTAAACCAACAACAAGTTCGGGAACAGGTACATCGACAGGGAGCTCGTCCAAGCCTACGATAAGCACAAGTTCACAATCAGGTGCTTCAGGTAGTCCTCTTAAACCAACAACAAGTTCGGGAACAGGTACATCAACAGGAAGCTCATCGAAACCTACTACAAGCACAGGTTCACAAGCAGGTGCTTCAGGTAGTTCTCTTAAACCAACAACAAGTTCAGGTACAAGCACATCAACAGGAAGCTCATCGAAACCTACTACAAGCACAGGTTCACAAGCAGGTGCTTCAGGTAGTTCTCTTAAACCAACAACAAGTTCGGGAACAAGTACATCGACAGGAAGCTCATCTAAGCCTACGACAAGCATAGGTTCACAAACAGGTGGTTCAACATCCACAGGTTCCGGGGGATCTAAGAAAAGCAATTCCTCAGCGTCTTTAGCAAAAAATGATGGTAAGACAAATACGACTAGGTTAAGTGCAAAAAGTACAAGTTCAACATCATCAGACGGTTCAAACGCTCAACAAGGAGGATCTACAGGAAGTGGAAGTTCGGGTAAGATGGGAAAAATGGAAAAGATTATGGCAATAGTTGGTCTTGGTAGTACCGCAGCGTTTTTAGCGACTTCAGTAGTTGGAATAATTCAAAGTCAAAATTCTATGGATATGCAAAGAGAACTTCAAAAAGAAGCTGTAGAGGCTCAGAAGGAGTTGGCTAAAGCTCAGCAAACTCAAGAATATGAAAAGCTAGCTGCACAACTTGGAGGAGTTTATTTACCTGAAGAGGGAGTTATACTTTTACCAGATGGAAGTAAATTAAATGTTTCAACGGGAATTGTAACTTACCCTGATGGAAGTTGGGTTGACCAAAACGGTAACCACCATACTGGAGATGGAAGTGGAACAATTGATAAGGATGGAAATATAAAAATTGAAGGTGTTGGAACTATCGATAAGGATGGAAATCTAATATTAGAAGATGGAAGTGGTTATTATGACCCAGATGGTAACTTCCACACATCAGGTAAAATTAATACGACTAAAGGGATTGCTGGAGGACCAGGTTATGCAGGTATGTATGTGGATACTAGCTTTGGTGGTAGCAAAGCCATAAATCAAAGTGATAACTATGGATCTATAGCTTACGATATATCATCTTATGAGAAATCACAAATGAAGGCATCTTCTCATTCAAGTGTTGAAAGGGGAGTGTTTACAGCTAAGGAATATGACTCAATTATAAATTTAATTTTGGCATCTAAGATTAATGAGAAAGTTGCCAAACAAATGAATGAGGATGGTCAACTAAATTCAGAACAGCTCAATGTGGTTTTGGAGATTTTAAATATATTTAATACTAGTGGGAAGATATAGGAAAAATGTTATCAGGGAGGATAATTAAATGGGAAATGAAATTGCAAATTCAAACAATAAGACCGTGAGAGAGAAGGTCTTAAAGAAGGCTGCTGTACTGGCAACTGTAGCCAGTATAACAGGAGCATGTGCCATAGGAGGTCAGCAACCAAAGGAGTCTAAGGCACTTATTGGAGCGATAATAGGAATTATAACTGGTATTGTTAGTGTAACTACCGGTGTTGCTACTGCTGTTCAAGATGGGGTGTCTCAAGCTGAACAAGCTAGACAAGCAAAACTTCAAGCTGAAGAAGAGGCAAGGCTTAGAAGAGAAGCTGAGGAGCAAGAGAGAATAAGAGTAGCTTTGGAGAGCTCAGGAAATAACGTAAGGATTGACCAGCAGTTACAGCAAGATACTGAGACTTCCAGCACAGTTAAAGAGATAGATATATCAATTGCGAATAATGATGAACTTATGTCTAATAACTCAAGTAGGGTCTCTATGTATACGACAGGTATAAATAGAGTGTCTATTCCTAAGGGTATAAGCGTAGGAGGGTTTGGTGCTTCAAGTTCATCTGAAAAGAATACTTCAGATAAAGATAATGTTAACTCAGCTGAAAACAATCAAACTACTATTGAAGATGGACAAAATGTAGATAGTGCGGATAAAAATGATAATAGTATTGTTGATGATGTTGTGAATGACAATATTCAAGAAGACGTTTCAGAGATTTCTGATAGTGATGTTAATGACATGGGAACTATCAGTGGAGGTGTTACCTCTGGATCAAACACTATTGGTTCAAATATAGTTAGGTTTAATATCAAAGACTTAGATATCGATGATGGATTTAGTGGAAATAGCATAAGTGATATTGTTAAAGAAGAAGTATTTGCTGGTGGACTAGGGCTTATTGATGGATACGATTCCTCAAGTGAAGAAGAGGAGTATGTTGAGATTGATGAGTCAATGCTTATGTCAGAGGAAGATGCACAAGAGCATATGCTTGTAAAGGAGGGATTGTTAAGCGTTGAGGATCTTATAATTTTGGATTTTGGAATAAGAAGTGGAGCTATAAATGAGGAAATCTTAAGTGCTATGTATGAGAACGGAGATATAAACGATGAGTATTATAAAGGTGCAATAAGTCTTATGAACCAAATATATGATGAGATTGCACAAGACTCAGAGGATAAATTATCATAAAATGTAGCCTTAATAATGGAAATTTATAAATTAAAAAGATTAGGTAAGCACCTAATCTTTTTTTTATTCTTCGGATTCAAGTAAATCCCTAATCTTAAGTTTAACAACTTCGCCTTCGTATAATACGAATTCATCACTTTCTTCATCATATGAGAAGTAACTATTTGTATCTGCATCGTACAAGAGTTTATTACCATCTTTATCGAAGAATACATCTGTATCTAAATATTCTGCAAGAGTCATTTCAGTAACTTCACCTAAATATTCTACCAAATCTTCAGAGTCTGGATTATCAGGATCTAATTGATAAAACTTTTGGGTTGATTCATCATAAATGATTTCCTGTCCCTGATCTCCAAAGTATAGCATTGAATTTGGATCTATCTGATCTTGAGATTCTGAAGTGTTCTCTTCAGGTTTCTCCTCGGTATCTTCATTGTTATCAACAATTACTTCTTCTGTATCTTCATCTTTATCTACATTTTCATCATCTACAATTATTTCCTCATCATCTAAGTCTTCTTGATCCTGATCATCATCTGTAAGTTTATCATTGGAAGAAGTTGAGCTATTGTTAGTAGAATTATTTTTTGAGGAGTTTACTAATTCAGCTAGCTTATCTAGCTCATCAATTAAATCAGGTAATTGAATTTTAAACTCATTGATTGAACTTAGAAGAGATACGAGATTTTCTTCGACATTTTTCAATAACATTTTAAGGACTATTTGTTTTTCGAAGTTATTTTGGAGTACAGAATCATATTCAAGAGATAATATTCTAAAAGTATCATTAAACACAGTCACTGTTGGCATTAATGAAAATATAGTAGAGGGAAGTTCTTCACTTATCTCTTCATTTATTTGTGTTAGCAATCTAGATATCTCACTAATCAAAATATCGCATTTATTTTGATCGGCATAAACAGAAGGAACACTTTCAGAATCCTTTAAATATTGAGTTATGGTTTTGGTTTCATTTGAATTTACATCTAAATATAAATTAAGATCATTGTTTGTTGAGGAAAGTTGACGTAAGGGATCTAATTTTGGGAATGTAGTGTTAAATTCTTCTTTAAACTCTGATGAGTGAGATAAAGGAGTAGACAAATCTGTTAATTCTTTCACGGTTATATTTTTATCTGAATTTAACATATCGAAAATACTAGTAGTTCCAGAACCTTCTTCAACTTCTATATTTTCCTTACCTGTAGAGTCATTTTTTGATGTACTAGTAGTTGTATTTTCATTCTCTGGATTTTGATCTTCTTTGGAAGATTGTGAATTTTTATCTGAGTTTTGTTTTTCAGTTGAGGAACTATTAGAGTTTTTTGTAGATGATAATTTAGGTGAGGAAGATGTTTCTTCACCTGAGGATGCATTCACAACCACTTGTCTAGAAACTCTTGCTTTAACTATTTCATTAGAATCTACAATAGGAGCTGTTATAAAGGAAGCCATTAAAATACCTGAAAGTAATTTTAAATTTTTTTTCATTTGTCACCTCCATAAATATATATAAATTTAAAAAAAATCAAAAGTTATAATTAAATTATCGACATAATAGAGGTAGTTTTAATAGTTATCAGAGAAATCATGAAAAAATTTTAGTGTATTTTTATGGTTTTCAAAAAAAATAATTAAGCTATTTATTTTACTTAAAGTTTCGTTACTTAATGTGTGTTCTATTTTTTCTGTTTCTTTATTAATATCCACATCCACTCTTAATATTTCTAAAAATTTTTTTATGGTATTGTGACGATCAATTAGAAATTTTCCAACCTCTAGCCCCTTATTAGACAATGTAATGTATTTATATTTTTCAAAATAAATTATATTTTTTAGTGATAGTTTTCTTATCATCTTTGTTACGGAAGGAGGTTTAACGTTTAAGCTGTTTGCTAAATTATTTACTTTAATTGGCAGTGATTGCAAGTACATTCTATACATCATTTCAACATAATCTTCTTCACATGGGGTTAAGAGACTACCAATGTCTTTTGTTAAATTACTAAAAGTGAAAAATTTTTCTTCAATCATCTAGTATACCTCTTTTTACATTTGATTTTAATAAATAGTTATTCATACTTTTAAATTAAAAGCTTTTAGAACTATTTTTATAAGCATTACATATAATTTTAAAGTTAGCTTTGGTTAAAATTTTTAAAAAGGGAATGTTAAGTATGAGAATTAGTATATGTGACTTTGAAGTAGGTGATTTTATAGAGATATTGTCGATTGAGCTTTTTGGTTATCAAAAAGAGAGAATATTATCAATGGGTTTTACAAGAGGAGCAATTATTAAAGTTATAAGATTTGGTCCTAAGAAGAATTTAACTGTATTTGATGTAAGGGGAGCTATGATTGCTCTTAGGAGAGAAGAATCGAAATTTATTTATGGGAAGAGGGTTTAGATAGTTTTTTATGGGTCTTACAAATATTGTTTCTAAGAAAGAATTTATGAAAGATATTTTTAACGTATATGGTGTGGATAAAAAAGTAGTTTGCTTAGTTGGAAATCCTAATACAGGTAAAAGTAGTATTTTTAATAGCTTAACAGGACTTCATCAGCATACGGGGAATTGGTCTGGAAAGACTGTGGTAAATGCGTACGGTGAATATAAACATAATAATACAGGATACGGAATAATTGATTTGCCAGGTATATATTCTATTTTTTCATATTCCCAAGAAGAAGAGGTCTCAAGGGAATTTATATGTTTTGGTAGATACGATGTAATAGTTGTAGTATGTGATATGACTTGTATTGAAAGGAATCTAAATATATTTTTTCAAGTAATTGAAATGAATAAAAATGTAATATTATGCCTAAATCTTTATGATGAGGCTAGGGATAAAAACATATTTGTAGATACTAGAAAAATGGAGAAAATTTTAGGTGTACCTATTGTTATAACATCTGTTAAAGAAAATTTTGGAATTGATGAATTAAAAACTAAAATTTCTGAAGTAATAGATGGAATGTATGAGTTTAATGTGGAAGATACGAATTATGGAGAGGAAATAGAAAAGAAAGTTTTACTTATAGAGGAACATATTGATTTTCTTAATAACTTCGAAAATAAGAGATGGATTGCACTTAGAATACTAGATAGTAACAATAAGTTTTTTGATTTTACGATAAAATATATCACTCGTATTGAATATGAAAAGCTAGCTAATTTGCAAACAAGATTTAGTGGTAATCATGATAAAATTAGGGAACATGTGATTAGGAGAATATATGAAAATTGTAAAAATATTAAAAATGATTGCGTAAATCAAAAAGGAGACAAGCATCTAAGAGATAAGAAAGTAGATGATATAATAACTTCTAAAAAGTATGGAATACCTATAATGCTTATTATGCTTGCAGTAATTCTATTTATAACCATTAGTTTATCTAACATACCATCTACAGTATTATTTAATATTTTTAGTTTTTTAGAAATAAAGCTATCAGAAATATTAAATTATTTAAAATTTCCAATATTTTTACATGATATGATTGTATATGGACTTTTCAGAATTACAGGATGGGTTGTTTCGGTTATGCTTCCTCCTATGGCTATATTTTTCCCAATGTTCACATTTTTAGAAGATTTAGGTTATCTACCTAGAGTTGCTTTTAATATGGATCATCTATTTAAAAAATCTGGATGTCACGGTAAACAGTGTTTAACTATGTGCATGGGGCTTGGATGCAATTGTGCTGGAATTATTGGAACCAGAATAATAGAATCCAAACGTGAGAGGTTAATAGCTATAGTTACTAATAATTTCGTTCCATGCAATGGAAGATTTCCTACCATAATAGTTTTATCATCTATATTTTTTTCAATTACAACTAGAGGAATTTTTAATGGTTTAATTACTGCTTTAGTAGTCACGATAGTGATAGTGATAGGTATTTCTACCACATTGTTGGTTTCTAGCATTTTATCAAAAACGTTATTAAAGGGTGAACCATCTTCCTTTACGTTAGAATTACCTCCGTATAGGAAACCAAAACTAAGGACGATTTTATATACGTCTTTAATCGATAGAACGGTATTTGTTTTAGGAAGAGCAATGATGTTTGCAGCTCCTTTTGGTGTTGTAATATGGATATTGGCAAATACTTTTATAAATGATATTAGTATAATTGGATATTTAATTAAGATCTTGGATCCTATTGCAAAGGTTATAGGGATTGATGGATCAATTTTATCTGCATTTATTTTAGGTATTCCAGCTAATGAGATAGTTATGCCAATATTTCTAATGAATTATTTATCTGCAGGAACTCTTGTAGATTTTGATACTATTAATTCGTTAGGAGTAGTTTTAAGAGATAATGGATGGACAATAATTACTGCAATAAATACGATTCTTTTTTCACTTTTACACTTTCCTTGTTCAACAGCTTTGTGGACCATAAAAAAGGAAACAGGAAGTTTTAAATGGATGGGTATATCTTTTTTACTTCCTACATGTATAGCTTTCGTTGTGTGTTTTTTTACAAACTTGATTTTGAAAAATCTGATTTAAAGTATGGAAATGATATCCATACTTTTATTTTTGTAAAAATTTCTAAAAATATTTTACGAGTTATTTTAAATTGTTTGGTAATAATAAATCCGAAAGGAGTATACGGATGGAGAAGTTAAGTGAATTGGTTAAAAAGATTAAAGAATTTATCCAAAAGCTTTCGCCTAAATCAAGGAAGATAATAATTATCTCAATCATAGCTTTGGTTTCTGTACTTTCTTTTTTCTTTGTATACTCTAGCGTTACGAGATATGGATTGTTGTATTCGGATTTGGATCCATCTGACAGTAAGTACATACATGAACAATTAGTTAGTATGGGATTAGATGTTAAAGTTAGGGGTAAATCTATTTATGTTCCTAGAAATAGAGTAGACGAACTTAGATTGACCTTTTCTCCAGAGTTAAAAGGTGGAAGTAAAGGCTTTGAACTTTTAGATACCAGTAGCGGATTTGGCTTTACAGATGAGGAATTTTTAATTCAGAAGCAGAGAATTGTTCAAGGTGAACTTGAAAGGACTATAAAGAGTTTCTCTCAAGTTAAAGATTCGAGGGTGCATATAACACCTTCTAAAAGTAGTGTTTTTATGACTGAAAGTGATCCTGCTAGGGCATCGGTATATTTAAAACTAAATCCTGGTGAATCTCTATCTAAAGAACAGGTTAAATCCATAATTCATCTAGTATCTTCTGCTTGGAACAATCTTCCATTTGAAAATGTAGAGGTTGTAGATTCGAGAATGAATTTATTATCTCTGGGAATATATGATGGAAGTACTGAGATTAATTTTGTTGGATCGTTAGATGCACATATGAATCTGGAAAAAAGATTTGAGCACGAGCTTGAGAATAGACTTTTGTCTATAATAGAACCAGTTCTTGGGTTTGATAAATTTAGAGTTAGGGTAAACGCTGAATTAGATTTTGATTCAAAGCAGAAGACGGAAATTCTTATAGATGAAAATAAAGTTCCTATTAGTGAACATACGATAAAGGAAGAAAATGGAGCTTTTGTTGATGGGGGAGGAGGTCCCATCGATAATAATATGTCAAATGTTGAAGTTGATTTAACGGGGGACGCTTCCAGAAGAGAGGAGAGTACAGTAAATTACGAAGTGTCGAAGCAAGAATCAACGATTGTATATGCACCAGGTGAGATAAGACGTATTACTGCATCTCTTGTTTATGATGGTGATGTGGATGATGGTATGAGAAATAATTTGCAAAGTATAATAAGTGGAGTAATAGGTTTTAATGCAGAGAGAGGAGATTCTATTTCTATAGTTGGCATGGAATTTAATGGATTGAAACAAGAAATAGCTGAGGCTAATAGGATAAATATAATTCCTATTGTTTTGGGAGGAGCTATAGTTTTAGTTGGATTAAGTTTGGTTATTATATTTAGGAGAGGAAGGAAATCAAAGGATACGCTATATGAGGAATCAGATATTTCAGATATTAAAGGTATTATTCAGCAATCTGTAGAAGAGAACATTAGAAAAAATACTATAGAGGATACCAATCCTGAAAATAAGATGCTTGAAGATGAAATTAAAAGATATGCTGTAAGTAAGCCTAGTCAGGTTGTTGATATTATAAAATCTTGGATGATGGGTGATACAAGATAATAAAATTTGTGGAGGGATTTGTGTTATGATAAATGCTATTAAGGGATTTAAAAATGTAGGAATTGGGAATTTACATAAAGTCAGAACATCTTCATCTAGCGAAAATATATTCTCTAAAATGATTGAAAATTCGATATCTAGAGTGAGCGATTATCAAAAGATTGCTAACGATAGTCTAACTTCGTTTATAAAAGGGAATGAAAATGAAATCCATAATGTTATGATAGCTATGGAAGAAGCAAAGCTTACAATGCAAGCTGCTATAGAAATAAGAAATAAGATAGTCGAAGCATATCAGGAACTTTCGAGAACTCAGATATGATAACATTTTAAAGAGGTATTGTTTGATAGGACTTTACCTTTGTTTTTATTGACTTTCACTTTAATCAATAGTATACTTTTAGATGAATTATAGAATAGCTAGGGGTGCTTTTCAGCTGAGAGGTGGATGTTTTTCCACTAACCCTTGTACCTGAACTGGGTAATACCAGCGGAGGAAAGCGTATTTTGGGTTAGTGTGCTTTAGCCATGTTCAGGGTTGATCGTGGCTATTTTTGTTTTTTACATAAAGAGGGAGGATATTCGATGTGATTTATTTCTTGCTTTTAGGTATAATGCTGTTCTTTTTTACGGTGTATATCTTTGAAATGAGGAAGGTGAAATTTAGTATTCGGTTAATTTTTTCAATAGCATTATTTGGAGCGATAGCTTATGTTTTGAACACTATAAAATTTATAAGAATGCCTCAAGGGGGATCTATAACCTTATTTTCTATGTTACCTGTAATGCTTATTTCATTTATTCACGGTAGGGGTATTGGTATTACTAGTGGAATATTATTAGGATTTTTAAAAATGTTAGACGGTATTGTTTTTTTAAATCCATTCCAATTTATTTTAGATTATATGCTTGCGAATATGAGTCTTGGATTTGCAAGCATGTTTGGTGGTAATAGTAAGGTCAGAATTATTTTGGGATGTGGATTAAGTGGATTTATAAGTGTATTTTGCAATATTTTATCTGGTGTATTGTTCTTTAGTGAGTTTGCCACTAATGGTGCAAATATTTGGATGTACTCTATTATTTATAATTTTTCAAGTGTTGGACTTGAAGTAATATTGACTACTATAGTTATGACGTTATTACCTATGGAAAGGATTATAAGAAATTCTAATATAAAAAATATTTAAAGTGTAGATAAAGATTATCTACACTTTTTTAGAAGAATTTGAGTTCTCACTACCTAAAACATTATCTATTTTAGATAAAACAATTTCTTTAACTGCGTCTTTTGCTGCACCTAAATATTTTCTAGGGTCAAACTCAGATGGATTATTTGCAAAAACCTTTCTTATGCTAGCAGTCATTGCAAGTCTTAAATCTGTATCCATATTTATTTTACAAACAGCCATAGAGGAAGCTTTTCTTAGCATTTCTACAGGTATACCTACAGCATTTTTAATTTTACCTCCATACTCGTTGCAAGTTCTTACGCTTTCTGGATCTACTGCAGAGGCACCGTGCAAAACTATTGGGAAATTTGGAAGTTTATCTTGTATTTCTTCAAGAATTTCAAATTTTAATTCTGGCTTAAAATTTGGAGGAAATTTAAACGCTCCGTGGGAGGTACCTATAGCTATAGCTAAAGAATCACAATTGGTTTGATTTACAAATTCGACTGCCTCGTCAGGCTTTGTATATATATGATCGGCAGCTACTACGTCATCTTCAATTCCTGCAAGGACTCCAAGTTCAGCTTCTACAGTTACCCCGTGGGTATGTGCATATTCGACAACTTGTTTCGTTAATTTTATGTTTTCATTAAAGCTGTGATGGGATCCATCGATCATAACTGAAGTGAATCCTGCATCAATACATTTTTTACAAGTTTCAAAGTCTGGTCCATGGTCTAAGTGAAGAGCTATATCCAAACCACTCTCCTTAGAAGCAGATTCAACAAGAGAAATTAAATAATTTATACCAGCATATTTGATAGCTCCAGTTGAACATTGGAGTATGACTGCAGAGTTTCTTTCTTTGCAGGCTTCAACAATACCTTTTATTGATTCAAGGTTATTTATATTGAATGCACCTATTGCATATCCACCGGCATAAGCCTTTTTAAACATCTCTTTCGTTGTAATTAATGGCATAAAAACACTCCTTAACTATTTTGAATTACTATAACTTTATATATTTGACTACCTATACCTTTATTATAAATAGTAAAACTTAAAAAGTACAAGAACTATATTATCAGACAAAAGTCTCAACTAGTTTTATTATAACAAAATAATAGAATATTTATTAAAATTTTATAATGGTTTACAATATGTTTTTTAAATTTGGGATTTGAGATATGTATAAGTTAGAGATATAGAATTTTAAATTTTCAATTTTGTTTAAACATGTTGCTCTATCCTCGAGTTCAATATTCAAAAAAATATCTGAAATTGATATGAGTGCCTTGTCGACTTCATCATTTCTAAGTATTATAGAGAAATTTTCGATTTTACTTCGATATTGATTGTAAAAATTATCAAATAAATTCTTAGATATTTCCCAACTTTCACTTTTCACGTATTGAGATATTATATCTAAATCTTTTATCATTTTTGATGTAGATATCTTAAGATTAAAAAATAGTACTAATATGGATATTAGTAAAATGAGGCAAGGTATATATACGATGAGATTTTTAATATTTGTCTTCATGAAATCTACCCTCTTTCTTTACTTAGCTGATATTGGAAAATTCCATTTGTATCTGTATAAGCATAAAGAACATCTTCTATGTGATTAATTTTATTTTCCTTTAGTTGTTTATTGAGCCAGTCTAGATTTTTATTTATGTACTTAAGTCCGGCTTTATCTATTTCGCCGTCTATTATTATCGAAGTGGGCAAAAAAATTTTGCCAACATTTGGTTTTGGTATTACAGTGACCTGTCCATTACTTTCGAGAATTGCAAATGCAATTTGTGATAAATCATAGTTACCACAAACTCTTATTTGTTCCAAGACATCGTTTATAGTGAGTTTTTCTTGACTTAAATTCTCTTTAATAAATTTCCCATTTTGTATTAATATGGTTGACATTCCTCCAAAAAATTTTCTTAGCGAAATATTTTTGAGTTTAAGTTGTGATAAAATAAGCTCAATGAATAAAATCGTAAAAATACAAATCACACCATATATAAGTGGCATTGACGTATCTTCTAAAGGGAGAGTTGCAAGTTCTGCAATCATTATAGATACGGCGAATTCGTAAGGCTCTAACTGGGCTATATACCTTTTACCCATTATTTTCATTGTGAAGAATATTACTATGAATAAAATTAAAGTTCTTATTAAGACGATGATCATTTGAAATATTTACCCTCCTTTGATTAAGTAATATAGATTAGTATTGTCTTAAATAGAATTATTATGTAAATTTAGTTAGGGGAAAAATATGAGAAGTTTATATGATGTTTTAGGACCTGTTATGATAGGTCCATCTAGCTCGCATACGGCAGGTGCTTGTAGGATAGGTAAAATTAGTAAATATATAGTTGATGAAGAAATAAGCGATGTAAAGTTTTATTTACACGGTTCGTTTGGTAAAACTTATAAGGGACATGGTACCGATAGGGCTTTAACTGCAGGAGTTTTAGGTATGGATACTGATGATGATAGAATTGTTAATTCAATGGATTTAGCTAAAAATTTGGGAATAAAAATTTCATTTATTGAAAAAGATCTAGGAAGTAATTATCATCCCAATACTGTAAAATTAGATATAACAACCGTGACTAAAAAGAATTTTTCTATAATAGGGTCTTCTATTGGAGGAGGTAATATAGAGATTTTGAGCATAAACGGTAGGGATGTTTATTTTACAGGAAACTATAAGACTCTTCTCATAAACCACATAGATAAACCAGGAATAGTACATAAAATTTCAGGAATACTCTTTGATAATAATGTTAATATTGCATATTTGAAAGTTTTTAGAGATAGGAAAGGGGATAAAGCTTCTATGGTTTTTGAACTTGATGATTTTGTAAATGAAGAGATGATAAACGATATAAAAAATGTAGATGATATAGAAAATTGTGTTTTTATTGATGCTATAAAATGAGAGGAGATTAAAATTGTTTAATTTGACAGGGGAAGATATTTTAATCAAGTGCAAAGAATTAAATAAAGAATTATGGGAAATCGCTTTAATGTATGAAGTATCTCTCGGACATAAGACAGAAGAGGATATATACAAAAATTTAGATTATGTTATAGATGTTATGGATTCTTCGAGCAAACTTGCGAGAGAGAAAGAGATTATATCTTTAAGTGGAATTACAGGAGGAGACTCTAAGAAAATTGAGGATTATTTAAAATCTGAGAGATTAGTAACAGATTATTTTTTCGTAAGGGCAATGGCTAGAGCAATATCTTGTTCTGAGGTTAATGCCGCTATGGGTAAGATTGTTGCTATGCCTACAGCGGGTGCTTGTGGGATAATACCTGCTACGATCCTAAGTGTAGCAGAGAAATTTAAATTTGGGAAGGAAAAAATAAGAAAGGCTTTATTGACTGCGTCTATTGTGGGAATATTATTCATAGAAAATGCGACTATTTCAGGTGCTGAAGGTGGTTGTCAAGCTGAATGTGGAACTGCTTCAGCTATGGCAGCAGCTTCTGTCGTGTATATGATGGGTGGAACTCCAGAGCAGTCCTTCGATGCAGCGGCAATATGCATAAAGAATGTGTTAGGATTGATATGTGATCCTGTTGGAGGACTTGTGGAAGTTCCTTGTGCGAAGAGAAATGCAAGTGGTGTTGCTAATGCACTTAGTGTTAGTGATTTAGTTTTGGCTGGAGTAAAAAGTAAAATTGCGTTTGATGATTGTGTGAAAGCTTTAGATGAAGTAGGTAAGTCATTACCTAAGGAATTTAGGGAGACTGCCTTAGGAGGTCTTGCAAATACTGAATCTGCAGATATCTTAAGTAAAATGTAATAAAATTTAGACTAATGCCTTTTGTTTAAGAGTATAAATAAATTATAAAAATTTATTATGTTAAGGTAGAATTTAATGTATGTCGTATAAGAGTTCTATAGATGTTTATTATCAAGATTTGATGAATTTATTGAAAATGCTCGATATATATATAATAAATTATAGGAACTTGGTATCAACATTAAATGATATTAACCTAAATGTTTTAATTTCCAAGAAAAGGAAACGCAAGGTTATAAAGCAAGTAGAGGAATTGGGATGTATAATAGACACGTTACTTGATTCTATACACGAGGCACAAAAATGTTATTTAAGATATGTAGATATTAAAAGTAATGTTTTACTTGAGATTGTTACAGTAGATTTTGTAAGACTTGAGATTGAACAAGAGATTTTATCAGGAGTAAATGATGAGTTTAAAGGACAATTCTTAACTTTGTATCCTTCTGGATTTAAAAATTTAAGTAAGACTAAATCTCATGATAATTGCAAAAAATAGACTATATGTTTTTAACAAAGTTATGGTCTATTTTTTGTTTTTTTACATCCTATAGAAAATTTATTTCTAAAGGTTAGGTGATTTAATTGATAAAGCTTAATTCAGTTTACTTTACTAATATTTTAAATAGAAAGATTTATGATGAATTTGGAGATGTTATTGGAAAATTGAAAGATGTATATGTATCAATTGAAAATGGTTATCCTGTATTTATTGGTTATAAGGTAGCAAGGGATAGAGAGGATTTTTATTATGAGTTTAGGGAGATAAACTTTTATGAAAATCAGGGGAAGATTTTGATAAATGTATGTGGAGCTCAAAATATAATTCCTCAAAGGTACAAGTACATATTAAAACAACTTCTAAATAAACAGATAGTAGACATAAATGGTAAAAAAGTAGTTAAAGTTATGGATTTTCATATAGCGAATATTGGAGATGAGGTTAGAATTGTTGCTATAGAAAGTGGGATTACTTCTTTTTTAAGAAATATGAATATAAGGTATGTACCATCACTTTTTAGAAAATTTATAAATTGTGTCTTCAAAAAGACAGTGGATACAATTATAAAATGGGAAGATATGGAATCAATTGAATTTATAGATAACAATTTATCTATATCTGTTCCACATCAAAAAATATCTACAATGCATCCTGCAGATATTGCAGGTATATTAGAAGAACTAAATTACGATGATAGGAAAATCCTTTTTGAAAGTTTTAACGATGATTTAGCTAGTGAGATATTAGAAGAAATAGAAGATAATGATATGAGAATAGATCTAATAAAGAACCTAAGTGATTCCAAGATAATAAGTATCTTAGATTATATTTCTAACTATGAACTTGCAGATATTTTAGAAGAGATGGATGATAAATCAAAGGAAAGGATATTAATAAACCTTGAAGAAAGTGATATAGATACTATAAAAACTATACTTTCTTACGATGATAATATGGTAGGTAGTATTATGAATACTGAATTTATAAGTTTTAACCTTAATGTTAAACTTGGAGAAATGTTTGATATAATACGAGATGTTAATTCAAAAGATGAGTGTTTGTATAATGTTTATGTGGTAGATGAAGAAAATATTTTAAAGGGTATAATCAATTTTAAATCTCTCATGTTTGAGGATAGAGATAAAGATGTTTTTAAAATTATGGACAAAAAATTTATTTTCATTTACGATGATGATGACTTAACTAAGGCTATGGAAATGTTTATAAAGTATGATCTTGTTAGTGTTCCTGTTGTAAGTAAGAGCATGAAAATATGTGGTTCACTATTTATACATGATATACTAACAAGAGATTTGTTAAAAATATGATAGAGGAGTTTCATTAAACGTTTTGATAGATGAATAGTTTTAAAAGTGAATTAATTAAATTTATAGAATCATTAAATATATTTGTATATGGATTTACCAAATGTAGGGTTTTTGAAGAACTAAGAGAGTATATGGTTAATAAGGCAAGACTTAATCATTTAACAGAATTTGAGAATAGTGATGTAGAAAAAAGAATAAATCCATTTCTAAGTTTTGAGAACGGTAAAACCATTATATCAGTAGCTATTCCTTATTTATGTGAAAATGCCAACTATAATAAATATTTTTCAAAATATACCCAAGGAATTGATTATCATTATATTATTGGGAAATATTTAAAAAAAATATGTGAATTTATTGAAGGAGAAGGATATCGCTGTAAATATTTTTGTGATACAAATGATTTACCTGAAAGATACATAGCGTATTTGTGTAAAATTGGCTACATAGGTAGGAATAGTTTACTCTATACCAAAGACTATGGTTCGTATGTTTTTTTAGGAGAAATTATAACTGATTGTGTATTATTTGAAGAATTAGATTCATCTGACGAGTATTATGAGAAAAAATATAGAAATTTGGTAAATTTTAAAAATTGTGGTGAATGTAATATATGTTTAAAATGCTGTCCTAATGATGTTTTGACACCAAAAAAATTTTATAAATGTATTTCTAATTTAACTCAAAAAAAGGAATTAAATGATCATGATATAAATTTTTTAAATGGTATGATATTTGGGTGCGATATTTGTCAAGATAGTTGCCCTAAAAACAAAAATATAAGATACTCTGATAATGCTTTTTTTGGTGTAGAAAAATTTATTGAAAATATAGATGATGACACTATTATTAATATGGATAATAAATTTTTTAAAGATAATTTTAAGAAGTTATCTTGTTCTTGGAGAGGAAAAAATTTGCTTAAGAGAAATGTTATAATAAAAAATAAGAATAATATAGATTTTATAAAAAAATTAAATTTTAATGATATAGAGTACTTAAATCACTATAAAAATAAGTTATTGAGTATTGGTAAATAGGAGAGGATTTTTATGAAAAAAGTAGGACTTATGAGATTTTTGGTGTCGACTACGTTATTTCTTGAGAAAATACTTCCGGAGAGATTACTCAAAGTTATTATAGATACAAGTATTAATTTTTATATAAAATCTTATGCAAATCTCAAAGTTTTAAATAAAAATAAGCTTTCATCCTTTGAAGCTCCTGTGATTTTTATATGTAATCATTTGAGTAATTCTGACGGATTAATATTAAATAAAGTTCTTGAAAATAAAGATGTTACTTTTGTCATGGGGGTTAAACTTACAAAAGACCCAATGACTAATTTGGGATGTAAGGTTGTAAAAACTATACAAATAACTCCATCTTCTCCTGATAAAAGTGCAATATCTAATCTTGTAAAATATGTGAAAAATGGAAATAGTATTTTTATTTTTCCAGAAGGGACTAGAAGTAGAAACGGAGCAATGATTAAAGCAAAAAGAGGTATATATTTGATTGCAAAACTTTGTAATGTTCCTATTGTCCCACTTGCTATATACGGTAGTGAAAAATTTATGCCTATAGACGAAAATGGTGATATGAATAATGAAACTTTTTATAGAGCGGATGTTTTTGTAGATGTGGGAGATAAGATGATATTGCCGTCAAAACTTGAGGATGAATCAAAGATAGATTATGAGGAAAGGTGTATTACTTATTTAATGAAAGGTATTTCAAAAATGTTACCAGAAGAATATAGAGGTGTGTACGGAGACAATGAAGAAAGATATAAAGATAATAGTGAATAAGCTAATGGAAACCTATCCAGATGCTAAATGTGAACTCCAATACGAAAGTCCGTTTCAATTATTAATTGCAACAGTATTGTCGGCACAAACTACCGATAAAAAAGTCAATGAGGTAACATCTGAGTTGTTTAGAGAATATGGAACGTTAGAGAAGTTCATTCATTTGACTCAAGAGGAGTTGCAGGAAAAAATTAAAATCATTGGTCTATATAAGGTGAAAAGTAGAAACATTGTATCTTTGTGTAAGATGCTTATTGATAAATTTGACGGTGAGGTTCCAAAAACAAGAGATGAATTAGTAACTTTGCCTGGAGTTGGAAGAAAAACTGCGAATGTGGTTATATCAAATTGTTTTGGTATACAGGCATTTGCTGTTGATGTTCATGTGTTTAGAGTTTCAAATAGAATTGGACTAGCTAAAGCGCATACTCCTGAGAAAACAGAAATTGATCTTATGAAAAATATAGATAAATCTCTTTGGACTATTTGTCATCATACAATCATATTTCATGGAAGAAGATGTTGTACTGCAAGGAATCCTAAATGTAATGAATGTACAATTAGCATGTATTGTAAATATTATAAAAAATAAAAAAATTACTCTTGGAGGGATTAAATGGGCGAAAAGTTAAAAATTGGAGTGCTTTATGGGGGAATATCTTCTGAAAGAGAGGTATCTATTAACACTGGCAAACAGATAAGCTCTAATTTGAATAGAGATAAATACGATGTATGTGAAATAATATTGAATAATAAAAGAGATATATTTAAGTGTGATGGATTAGATTTTGTGTATATTGCTCTCCACGGTAGTTTCGGTGAAGATGGTAGGGTTCAGAGCATACTTGATTCTATGGATGTTAAATACAATGGATGTGGATTTTTTTCAAGTTCTATTTGTATGAACAAATTTATTGTGAAAAATATATTGGCGAATTTTAATATTGACATGGCAAAAAGTATAGTTCTCACGAAAGACAAATTTGAATTATCGATAGACAAATTTGAATTTCCTTTAATTGTTAAACCAAATTCAGGAGGATCTAGTTTGGGAACTTATCTTTCTCATAACTATGAAGAATTGCTTAAACATATAGAAATGTCGTTTAGTTATGATAATAATATACTAATTGAAGAGTTTATAGATGGAAAAGAAATAAGCTGTGGAATATTAAATGAGGAAGTACTTCCAATTTTTGAAATTATACCGATGAGTGATAATAAAATCTTTAATTATAAAGCAAAGTATGATAATTCTACCATTGAAAGACCTGCAACTTTATCTAAAGAGCTTGAATGTAAGGTAAAAGAGATTGCACTGAAGTGTCACAATGTTCTATCATGTGGAGTTTATTCAAGGATAGATTTTATAATTAAAGATAATATACCGCATTTTTTAGAAATCAATACTTTACCAGGAATGACTGAGGAAAGCATATTTCCTAAAATGGCTAAAAGTATAGGAATTAATTTCCAAACTTTGTTAGATATTATAATAGAAAATTCCATTAAAGAGTTTAAATAAAGTGTGAAAGAGCATGAACATTAAAATAGTTTGTGCTTTTTTTGTAGTATTGTATATTAAATTGTGATATCATTGATGAATGTATTTGTAATTAAAAATTTTAGAGGTAGGATTGTATGTATAAGGTCTTAAAAACATATAGAAATTTGCAATTTAGTAGCAGATTCTTGACATTTATAACTATTGGACTTACTGTTATTAGCATGATTTTTCTTATAGGGTTTTTAAATTTAGGATTTCGTAGCACTGTTGGTAGTTGGGAAGATAAAGTGTATATAGGAGTTACCATAAATGGATTAGATGTAAGCGGGTTTAATAGAGAAAGTTTGAGGGATTTTTTGGTAGATTCGTTTTCTCATAACGAAAATAATGGAGATATTGAATTTGTGTTAGGTGATGAGAGTGTGCTGATATCTTATGGTGAACTCGGAGTTACCTATGATTATGATAAAGCTATAGAAGAGGCATTCCTTTTTTCTAAGGATCTTAGTTATTTCCAAAAGATAAGTCAAATATTTAATCCAACCCATAGAAAGGATATTGAATTGTTAAGGGTTTTTGATATAGATAAGAGTATAGATGACCTTTATCAAAAACTTTCTGATAGGTTTAATTTGTGTGCTGTTGATGCTAAAGCACAAATATTAGATGGACAAGTCATATTGACTGAGGGTAGTGATGGATTTGAGGTGGATAAGGAGTCTTTGATCAAAATGATAAATGATACAAATCCTTCGTCAGCTTCAGAAAATGGGATTTATCTAGCTACTCGATCGACTTCTCCTAAAATTTCATCGGATGTTTTGGAAAAAATAAATGGTAAAATATCTTCATATACTACGAACTATAAAAGCTCTTCAACAGAAAGAGCTACAAATATTGAGTTATCTGCGAATGCTATAAATGGAACGATTTTAATGCCAGGAGAAAGTTTTAGTTTTAATAGTACTGTTGGACCTAGAACTAGGGAGAGGGGATATAAAGATGCTGCTGTTATTGTAGGAAATGTGTATGAGTCTGGTTTAGGAGGAGGAATATGTCAAGTATCCAGTACTCTTCATCAAGCAGTTGTTGCTGCTGGAATAATACCTACTCAAAGAAGAAATCATACTCTTCCAACATCTTATATGCCTCTAGGATATGATGCAGCTGTTGCTTGGGGAAGTTTGGACTATGTGTTTAAGAACACATATAATTTTCCTATTTTGATAGATATATCTACTTCAGAAAGAAACTTAACGGTTTCTATTTATGGAGATGTGACTGAAATGAATAAGACATATTCAATTTCAACTGAGATTTATGAAACGGTTTCATTCACTACAAAAACTGTGAATGATGATACCTTAGCTAAGGGAAAACAAGTTGTTGAGAAAAAAGGAGTTAATGGTAGCAGGGTTAGAGTTTATATTGTTTCTAAGGATAAGAATACAGGAGAGACTTTAGAAAAGAAACTTGTTTGGAATGATTATTATGTACCTCAGCAAGAGGTTGTTAGGGTTGGTACTAAGTAAGGTTTGAAAATATCTTCAAATTCTATAAAAAAAGGATTATATTTAATATAATCCTTTTTTTATTTATTCATATTGGAGGTGAGTTTTATAAAAAATTTGTTTTTTAATATAGTATTGTTCCAGCCGGAGAAGCCACTCAATACAGGTAATATAGGAAGAACATGTGTGTTAACAGGTTCTAAATTACATTTAATAAAGCCAATTAGCTTTTCTATAGATGATAAAAGCATAAGACGAGCTGGCCTTGATTATTGGAAAGATTTAGATTTAACAATACACGAGAACTTTGAAGATTTTTATAATTTGTATAGAAACAATAGAATATATATCTGTTCAACTAAGGCTAAAAGAATTTATAACGAACCTTCGTTTAAGTATGGAGATTGTTTTTTATTTGGAAAAGAATCAAAAGGACTTCCAGAGGGAATAATGAGTATTGTGCAAGATGAAAACAAATTAAGAATTCCTATGGTTAGTACGTCTACAAGATCTTTAAATCTAGCTAATTCTGTAAATATAATGTTGTATGAGGCTTTGCGCCAAGTTGGTTTTCCAAATATGAAGTAAAACGGAGGAAGAAGTGGAGAAAATAAAAATTATCACAGATAGTACATGTGATTTGCCAATACATATGGTTAACAAATTAGACATTGAGGTTGTACCATTGTCTGTAAATATAAATTCAAAATCCTATAGGGATGGTATAGATATAGATTTTGATGGACTCGATGATATAATTTCTAACACAGATGATTTTCCTACTACATCTCCAGTTAGTCCAGATGTGTTCAAAGACATATATGAAAAGTATTTAGATAAAGGATATAAAATAATTTCTATTCATGTTTCTAGTAAGATAAGTTCAACTTATGAATCTGCTTTTATTGCAAGAGATATTTTGGATACTAAAGATATTTTTATATATGATACCTTAAATGTAAGCTGTGGAATGGGTATGCTTATTTATGAAGCTGCCAATATGATTAAAGAAGGTTACAGTTTAAGCGAAGTATGTGCATGTATAGAGGATGGTATACCTAAGGTTAAGTGTTGTGTCGTAACCAATAGTTTATCTAATCTGATTAGGCAAGGTAGGGTTAATAAAGCTATTGGAACTGTTGGAAATATTTTAAGAGTAAAACCAATCATTAGTATGGTAGATGGTGAAGTTATATTAATTGATAAGATTATGGGACAAAAAAAACTATTCGATTATTTAGTGAGATTTATAAACAATAGCGGCGTAGATGAAAATACTTTAGTGTGGATTTTACATTCGAAGGATGATATATTTAGAGATGTAGAGAAGTACTTGAAAAGCAAGGGGTATAGTTGTACATCTATGCATGTAGGTTGTGTTATCGGATGTTATTCTGGTAATAAATGTATAGGAATTTTCTTAAAAAAAAAGTATAGGAGGTAAGGGACTTATGATTTACGATATTATAATTATAGGTGGAGGTCCAGCTGGACTTTCAGCTGGTCTTTATGCTGGAAGAGGCAAGTTAAAAACTCTTTTGTTTGAAAAGGAATCTTTTGGTGGACAAACTGCTACAACTCATGAAGTTGAAAATTATCCAGGAATTCTAAAGGTTACTGGTCCGGATTTATCAGAAGTTATGAGGGAGCAAGCCGAAAATTTCGGGGTTAATATATCAAGAGATGATGTTACCGAAGTTGATTTAGATTCAGATATAAAGATTGTTAAAACCTATGAAGGAGAATTTAGATCTAAAGCCGTTATTTTGGCAATGGGTGCAAAGCCTAGGCTTGCGGGATTCAAAAATGAAACTGAATTTAGGAGTATGGGAGTATCTTATTGTGCAACTTGTGATGGTGCTTTTTTTGAAGATTTAGATATTGCGGTTATAGGTGGGGGAGATTCCGCTATGACTGAAGCTTTGTATCTTACAAGGTTTGCAAAATCCATAAAAATAATTCATAGAAGACAGGAGTTTAGAGCAGCGAAATCTTTGATTAAAAAAGTTGAGGACCATGAAAAGATTGAGTTTATATTAGACACAGTTGTAGAGGAAGCACAAGGAAATGGCACTTTAGAGAAGCTTATTTTAAAAAATGTTGTTAGTGGAGAGAAGAGCAATCTAGATGTAGATGGATGTTTTGTATTTGTTGGTCTTGATCCAATAAATAATATAATACAAGGTAAAATAAATCTTGATAATTCTGGTTATGTAATTTCCAATGAGAATATGGAAACTAATATCAAAGGTGTTTTTGTTTCAGGGGATCTTAGAAGCAAAAACTTAAGGCAAATTATAACTGCTGCTTCAGATGGAGCTATAGCTTCCATAATGGCAGAAAGGTATTTGGAAAATCTAAATTAATATTTTGTGAAAGGGAATGATATAGTGCAATCTTTAAGCAAGGATAATTTTAAATAGGAGTTGAGTAGTGGAGTTTCTTTTGTTGACTTTTGGGGTAATGATTACCAGAAGTGTTTGAGATTTATGAGTGGAATTGAGGAATTGGCCAAAAAGTATGAAAATAGTGGTATAAGGTTTTTAAAGTTTAACGTTGATGAAGATAAAATGTTTGCTGTAAAGGAAAAGGTCATGGGACTTCCTACTATAGTGATTTATGAAGATGGTATACAAAGGTCTAGATTAGTACCAAATGATATAAATTCTATTGATGATATAGAAGAATTTATAAAGAAGAATATTTAATCTTTGGATTAAAACAGAGGGGTCAATTTATTTTGACCCCTAATTTTCATAATTTATTTATATTTAAGATCCTCAATTATCTTTAATGTTTTTTTAGATGTCTCTTCCCAAGAAAAGCTTTTGGAATGATTTAAAGAGTTTTCAATTAATTTATCTTTTAATAAATTATCATTTAGGATTAAATCTAGCTTTTGAGATATATCATTTACATCAAAGGGATTTATATATAGAGGATTACTTTTTAAAATTTCGGGCATAGACGTAAGATTTGATGATATAACGGGAGAGCCACAAGCCATAGCTTCAAGTGGTGGAAGACCGAATCCTTCATAAAAAGATGGATATATGAAACATTGACATGAGTTGTAAAAATAAGGAAGATGTTCTGTTTTTACAAATCCTGTGAAAATGACTTTATCTATTAACTTTAAATCACGAACTTTTTTGAAATAGGTATCGTAAGATTTTCCTTTTTTTCCAACTATCAAAAGTTTAACATAAGGATTTGATTTTTCAATTCTTGAAAATGCTTCAATTAGTCCTATTATATTTTTTCTGGGACTAAAGCTTCCTATATATAGGATGTAGTCAAAATCGATTTTATAATTTTTAAATAAAAAATTCCTGCAATATTTTTTATTTATTGGGTAATAGATTTTCGAAGGAGCTAAGTAGGTTACATATATTTTATTTTTGTTTATAGAAAAAGTAGATGATATATCATTTTTTGAAAAATTGGAAACAGTTATAATTGTACTACTTTTTTCTAATGTTGAGTATATGTTTGAATTATAGATTTGTAAATACTCTTTACTAACAGTATTTGGAAGTTTTGATGGAATTATGTCATGAAGGGTAGTTATTATAATTTCTGAATTTTCAATAGGTAGACCTATCCCATTATGTGGATTGAAAAATATTTCATAAAATTTATTTAATTTAACTGGATTATTTGAATTTTTCCAAAATGAATTAGAAAAATTTTTGTTGATAAGATTCTTGTATATATCTATTGAATGAGATTTATTCATTTTGAGCATATTCTGTATAATTTCATAGGAATAATTTCCAATTCCGCTTCCATCATAAAAAAAAGCAGCTCTTCCATCTATTGCTATGTTCATTTGTGAGCCTTTCTTTTGAAATTTATAATTTTATAATATTAAGTTAAAGTAAAATTGTTAATGAAAATAATAATTTCTATGCTATTAACATATTGATATAAAGGAGGTGGAGAGTATGATGAGAGAGTTTGAGATTGAGAGGCAGTTCGATCTTAAAATTGAGAAAATAAGACCGAGCAAAGGAATTTATTTTTTAAGAACAAATAAGGGAGATATGTGCTTAAAAAAAATATCATATGGTATTCAAAAATTACTATTTATATACGAAGCTAAAGAACACTTAATAAAAAATGGATTTGTTAATGTAGATAGATTTCAATTGAGTATAGATAATAATTGCTATGCAATAGTAAATGAGGATATATACACTCTTTCTCAATGGATTGAGGGTAGAGAATGCGATTTTTCAAGTATAGATGATATAAATAGTGCAGCTAGGACATTGGCAAACCTTCACGTATGTTCAAGAGGTTATGAACCTCCAGAACACTCAAAATTAAAAAGTGATTTAGATAGATGGCCGAGTGTTATGAGTAAACGTATAAGATCATTTGATAAAATGAGAGATATGGCTAGAAAAAAAGGTGTTAAAAATGATATAGATATGATGTATATAAAAAACTATGATTTTTACAAGGACTTGGCTAGACAAGCTTATAAAATTTTTGAGGTTTCAAAATATTATGATATGTGCAGAGAGGTTGAGGAAGAGAAGAGTTTTTGTCATCATGATTATACTAGTCACAACATAGTGATTGATAATCAAGGCAATGTTAATATTTTAGATTTTGATTATTGTAAACGAGAGGTTAAGAGTTACGATATAGCAAATTTCATTACAAAGGTTTTGAAAAAAAATAACTGGGATATAAATTTATGCAAGGAGATAATAAAGAATTATGGAGACATTTTAGAGTTAAGATATGATGATGTATTTATAATTTATGGATTTTTAATGTTTCCTCAGAGGTTTTGGAGGATATCTAATAGATATTTTTATAGTGATATGTTATTGAGACAAAATTCCTTTATAAATCATTTTGAGAAATTAATAAATGAAAAGGAAGAGTATACAAAATTTTTGGATAAATTTAAGAAAGAGTTTTCTATAAATTTTTAGCCTTTAAAACGTGTATAGATTTTACACGTTTTAAATTTTTTTATTGACTTTCTTTTTTTTAAGTAGATAAAATAAATTATCTAATGAAACAGGAATTTTAAAATTGAATTAAGGAGGAAATATCATGGAAATATTGCTAAATGAAAAAAATATAGTTGTCATGGGTGTTGCTAACAGTTTTAGCATAGCTTGGCATATAGCTAAGTCTTTACATAGTTCTGGAGCTAACATTATATTTACCTATGTGAGTGAAAAGTTTAAAAAGAATATCGAAGGTTTGGCAACAGATGTTTTGGGAGAAAGATTTTCTTTATTTGAATGTGATGTTGCAAGTGATGAAAGTATAAAGGAGTGTTTTGAAAATATAGGGAGAAAGTTTAAGGTTATACATGGAATAGTACACTCTATTGCATTTGCTAATAAAGATGAGTTAAGAGGAGAGTATTTAAATACTACTAGAGAGGGGTTTTTATTAGCTCAAAGCATAAGTTCATATTCATTAACGGGTATTGTGAAAGAAGCAGTTACTTATATGACTGAAGGAGGAAGCATAGTTACACTTACTTATTATGGAAGTGAAAAGGTTATTCCTAATTATAATGTGATGGGGGTTGCGAAAGCGTCGCTTGATATGAGTGTTAGGTACTTAGCAAATGATCTTGGTAAGAGAAGTATAAGAGTTAATGCAATATCTGCAGGTCCTATAAGGACTCTTTCTGCTAAGGGAGTAGGGGATTTTAATTATATTTTACAGGAAATAGAAAAGCATTCTCCACTTAGAAGATCAACAGATCCGTCAGAGGTTGGAGATACAGCATTATTTTTAATTAGCGATTTGTCTAGAGGTATAACAGGAGAAATAATACACGTTGACTCTGGATTTAACATATTAGGTGGAAGGAATATATAAAGTAGTATCACAAAATTTTAATTACCATATATTGTGAGATATAAATATGGGTTTTTTAAAAGGTATTTATGAAAATAGGAGATATAGTAGTTAGAAAATCTTACAGTAGGGATATAAAATTTAAAATAGTTAATGTGAAATTCAAAGACGGGAATAAGCGGTTTATTTTAAAGGGCGAGAGTATAAGAATTATTGCTGATGCATTTGAAGATGATTTAGAAATAATAGAAGATTATGTGGAAGATAATTTGTCTAGGTTTGTAAAACAAAAAATAAAACAAGCTTCTGAGAATAAAAAAAAATATAAAAATATTTGTAGTGATTATACACATATTCAAAATAATAATTATGGAGAGCGGCGTGTTCGTGCTATAGGTAAAGTTTTAAAAAAAAAGGGAAGTAGTTTCGGAAGGAGTGGAAGCGTGCTACACGTAGATGGAGATTTTGAATATTTGTCAAAGTGTATCAGCGTGTATGAGCAGTTGTTTGTAAATGTATATGGCGAATGCGTTGAAGAGTATAGGCAACCTGATATTATACTGGACTTAGTTAGATTTTATAATCCAGATATTGTGGTACTAACTGGACATGATAGTATGAGTAAAAATATAAACGATTATATGGATCTAAATTTGTATAAAAATTCAAGGTATTTTTTAGAAAGTGTGAAAAAACTTAGAAATTATGAGAGAGATTTGGATAGTCTAGTAATATTTGCCGGAGCTTGTCAAAGCTGTTATGAATTGTTGATTGAAGCTGGAGCTAATTTTGCTACATCTCCTAGGAGAGTTCTTGTTCATTGTTTAGATCCTGTGTTTGTTTGTTCTAAAATATTTAATACATCGATTGATGAAACTTTAAAAATAGATGAAATTTTAAGTGAAACAATAACAGGATTTAATGGTGTTGGAGGTGTGCAAACTAGAGGTAAATATAGGGAAGGATTTCCGAAATCATTTTATATTTAATTGTAAAATACTAAATTTTGACAATTATTAAATATTTGTGATACAATACAGCTTAGGAAAGAGGGTGTTGCTGTGGGTAATTTAAAGACTTTAGCATCTATAAGGAAAGATATAGAAAACCATGTTGGTCATAAGGTTACTCTTAAAGCTAATGGAGGAAGAAGGAGAATTTTTATTGATAAAGGTACCATTGAGAAAACTTATCAAAGTATCTTTTTAATAAGATTAGAGAATGACACCCAACGCATAGTGACTTATAGCTATTCTGATGTGTTAACCAATACAGTTCAAATAGTTTATGCGAGTTGATTTTTAATTTGAAGGTGTTACATAGGATTAAGGGCTCTCTTTGTATAAGGAGAGCCTTGGGGTTTTTAATTTCAAGGTTTTATAAATGAGCATAGGAATATTTTCTAATAATAACTAATAAATATGTATTAATTAAAGCTTGGAGGTAGAAAAAGTGGAGGAACTAAATTTAAAGAAACAGAAAATTACCTATGAGAGTAGATATTTGGAGGGTATGAATAAACTTAATATTAAGGGAGAGTATTTAATACCTGATACTCATCCAGATGTTGATAAAATATTGTTGGTAGATGTAAAACCAAGAATCATTAACACGGAAGCTTTTACAGATAAAATATTTGTAGAGGGAGAACTTATATATAGTATAATTTATACAGCTAGGTACGAAGAAAAAGATATATATAATATTTCTTATTCAGATAAATTTAACTTATATATTGAAGTTTCTGGAGTAAAAAGAGAAAGTTTATATAATATAAGTAATGAGGTCATTGATATAGATTATCAGGTGCTTAACGAAAGAAAAATTAGCATTGAAGGAATAATAAAATTTAGGTCTTTTTCAAATGAAATAGTCGATGTTGAGACTGTTTGTGATTTGGATGGACAAGGTGATGATGTTCAGCTTTTAATGAAGGATTTTGAAATTTGTGAAGTAAGGGGAATATTTGAGGAAGAATTAACAAATGAAGTGGTTATAAATATTCCTGTGGACAAACCCTCCATTTCAAAAATACTTGTCTGTGATTCTCATACATATAAGACTGAGTGTAAGTTACTAGATTCAAAAATTGTATATAATGCTTATTGTAAGATTAAGGTGTTATATAAAGGAATTAATTTTGAGGATTTATATTGCTTAGAACAAGATGTTTACTTAACAAAAGAAGTGGAATCTGAAGATATTTCAGAGGAAATGATTCCTATAGATAACTGGTTTATATCAGGATTTGAATATATGATAGATGAAGATGAATCGGGTGAAAGTAAGCTTATAAATATTCACATAAGCTTGAAGTGTAATTTGAAAGTTATTCATAATAATATAGTTTCGGTTGTAGATGATTCGTATAGTAAATATTCGTCAATAAATATGGTTAAAAATAGTTACAAGATGAATATTTTAAAAGATTATAACAATGCTGATATAATAGTAAAAGATAATGTGGAAATCGGAGATATGATATCCAATATTGTATACAGTACAGGAAGATGTGTTATGATTGATAAGAAAATCGTAGAGGGTAAGGTAACTGTGGATGGTTTAGTAAAGGCGAATGTGATGTATAAAACTAATACAGATGATGGGAAGATATTAAATTTGTCTTGCGATATTCCATTCACGACTGTGTTTGAAAGTAATGACATAAAAATAGATGTTGATACTATTGTTAAATGTAATTTGGAAAGTATAGATGCACTCATTGAAGCCAAGACCATAGGCATTAAGGCTATAATTAATGTAAAAACATATGTAAACTGTGAAATTAGAAGGGATATTTTAGTTGATATGTATAAGACTCAAGATGAAATGCCTGCTAAGGAGAGCAGTTTTGTAATATACGTCGTTGGATATGGAGATACTTTGTGGGGAATTGCTAAGAAGTACTGTGTTTCTGTAGAAGATATATGTAGAATTAACAATCTGAATCAGGATGATAATATATTTGGATATAAACTATTAATCCCTTCTAAGGCTATAATTTAAATATGCATAAATAAAAAAGAGGCAATATTATTTGCTAACGTCACATAAGGCAGTAACTTAAAATTTATAAGAATGTGATTTTATAGGGCATTTCAAAGAGATGAAAAAGACTTTGGCTGTAAAAGGTTAGAGTCTTTTTCTCTGTCTAAAATCCACTCATTCGTCTTTGATTTTTAATATCTCGTATTTTGAAATCGACAAGCTGATTGAGAAAGTATTTGAACAAAATGCTGCCGGAATTCTTTCAGATGGACTCTTTTTCAAATTGCTTCAAAACAATGAGAAATCAAGTAGTCACTGTTATGTAAAAGTTAATGTGTATGTCATTGCTGCTGGAATGATTGATATTCCGACTGAGCGGAAAATTCTTGCTATGATGAAAGAAATGCAAAAGAATCCTCATTAATTTCGTTTTATCGTACAATCACAAAAACGGTGCAACCCATTTCTGAGTTGCACCGTATAGGTATTAAATCAAAACATATTCATGTGGTGTTGGCAATTTCAATATTGCCTCTTTTTATTTATATAGGTTTAGATGACCAATTAATTAGAAATAGTTTCATGTGTTGAGAGAGTGTAGCTACGAAATATATTTTTAGTATTATACCTCATGTTTATAATCTATATAGGATTGCAAACGAAGGCGATTATTGAATATGTTAGGCTATAAATTATCTTATACTCATAGTTTATGGTATTACTTTTGAAAAATTTGAATTTTAAAAGTAATAATTGTACATACTACATCTTAGTTCATTTTAGGAATCTATGTTGAATGGGTTATTAGAAAATTATGAATATTATTTTTTAGAGTGGTTAAAAATATTAAGGTGTATGAGGTGAGAAGTTAATGAGTTGTTGTGCTATTGAGGGTGCACTTATAATTATAGGTGGAGCTGAAGATAAAAGTGGAAATAGAGAAATTCTTAGAAAAGTTGCTGATATGATTAATAAAGAACGAGATTTAATGATAGTTTCTACATTAGCTTCTGATTTGGGAAAAGAAATAGGTTATGATTATAAAAATTTATTTAATGATCTTGGAGTGAAAAATGTCGAAATATTAAATATCTCTTCTAGAGAAGAATGTGAAGATGAGAATTTTCTAAATATGATAAAAAGAGCCTCATTAATATTTTTTACAGGTGGAAATCAGCTTAAAATAACAAGTTTAATAGGGGGGACTCCTTTACATGAAGAAATGAAGAAACTTCATAAAAATGGGGGGATATTTGCCGGTACTTCAGCAGGAGCTTCCGTTATGAGTGAGACTATGATCGTAAGAGGACCTGATGAAGAGTCTCCTAAGAAACATAATTTATCAAAATGTCCCGGTTTAGGATTTATGAGAGGAGTAATGATAGATCAGCATTTTGCACAGAGGGGAAGGATTGGGCGATTGCTGGGGGCAATAGCGGAAAATCCTAGTGTTTTGGGTATTGGCATAGACGAAGATACAGCAATAATAGTTAACAAAAAAGAAAATTATTTTACTGTTATAGGTTCGGGAGCCGTTTATATAATAGATGGAAGATATTTGACTTATAGCAGTTTGTTAGAACAAGAAAACGAAGTTCCTTTAAGTTTATTCAATGTTAAAATGCATGTTTTAAAAAGTGGAAATTGTTTTGATTTAGTAAGGAAGCAACCATTTGAGGAGGAAAGAATAAGATAATGAAAATTTTAAGTTACAGAGCTTATGAGGGTAAGAATATTTATTCCCATAGGAAAGTAGTTAGAATGGATGTTGATCTAGAGGGATATTGTGAGATTCCCAGTAAATCTATAGATGGTTTCAATGACAGATTAATCAGCTTATTGCCAGAAATTTGGGAGCATAGATGCGGTATAGATGAGGAACATGGTTTTGTAAAGAGGTTGAGAGAAGGAACTTATTTGGCTCATGTTTGTGAGCACACTATTATTGCTTTACATAGTAGAATTGGACTTGAGATAGCTTATGGTAAGGCACGTGAGATTGAGGGTGACTTTTATTATGTTGTTTTTGAGTATATTTACAAGAAGACTGCTTTGGCTGTAGCTAGGCTTGCCATCGATCTGATAAATTCTTTGATAAATAAAAAAGATATAGATATTAAACCTAGGATAGAAGATATAAAACAAATACTGGAATATGAAAATCTTGGTCCGAGTGCATTGGCTTTGTGTGATGCTGCTAAGGAGAGAGGCATACCCATAATAAGATTTGACGATAACTCTATGTTTCAGCTTGGTTATGGAAGATATAGTAAAATGATACAGGCAACTATAGATTCGAATACAAGCTCTATTAGTGTTGATATTGCAAGTGATAAAGTTTTGACTAAGAGACTTCTGGAAATGCAATTTTTGCCTGTGGCAAAGGGAGATAGGGTAAATAGCCAATTAGAACTTTTGATTGAAGCCGAAGCCATTGGATATCCGGTAGTTTTGAAGCCTCAGTATGGATATCAAGGTAAGGGTGTGTATCTAAATATACAGGATGAGAGACAACTTATAGAAGCTTATAGTGATATAAGGCAAAAGTATAAAGATATTATGGTTGAGCAATTTGTATTTGGTTATGACTACAGAGTATGTGTCGTTGATGGAGAGGTTATAGCTGTTTCAAGGAGGAATCCTCCATTTGTAGTTGGAGATGGAGTTCTTTCTGTAAGGGATCTTATAGATAAATTAAATGAAGATGATAAACGGGGATATGGGCATGAGAAACCACTCACTAAGATTAAAGTCGATGGAGAACTTATATTTTGTGTATCTAAGCAAGGATATAGTTTAGAGAGTGTACTGGAAGAGAATAAAACTTTAATGTTGAGAGAGAATTCAAATTTGTCAACAGGTGGAACATCTGTCGATTGTACAGATGAAATTTGTAAAGAAAATATAGATATATGTATTAGATCTGCTAAGGCTATTGGGCTTAACATATGTGGTATTGATTTGTGCTGTGAAGATATTTCGAAACCTTTATATAATAATGGTGTTATAGTGGAGGTTAATGCTGCTCCTGGTATAAGGATGCATCATTATCCGAGTGAGGGTATTTCAAGAGATGTTTCTGGAGCTATAGTTTCCGCATTGTTTAAAAATTCTCCAAAGAGTATACCAGTCATTGCAATTACTGGTACAAATGGTAAAACTACTACAACACGTATGATTGCACATACTCTGAGAGGATTGGGATACACGGTTGGAATGACTACTACAAGTGGTATTTTCATAAATGATCAGTGCATTGTCGAAGGAGATATGACGGGGTTTTCAAGTGCTAGAAGTATTCTTTTAAACAAGGATGTTGATATAGCTGTTTTGGAGACTGCTAGAGGAGGAATTATAAGAAATGGTATTGCATATGATTTGGCAGATGTCGGGGTAATAACTAATATTAGTGATGATCATTTAGGAATAGATGGAGTTAATAACTTAGACGAACTTGCTCATGTTAAATCGTTAATTATAGAAGCTGTTAAGTCAGATGGATATTCGGTGATAAATGCAGATGACGAAATGTGTAAACATATTTCATCTAGAGCTAAGGGAAATATTATAGCTTTTTCTAAAACTAGAGATAATGAGTTCTTGAAGCGAAATTTAGAAAATGGGAATTACGGTATATATGTAGATAATGGTTCAGTGTATGTTGAGAAAAATAAGAGAATTTTTCACATTGCTGATTTAAAGGATATTCCTATTACTTTTGGAGGTATGCTAACTTACAACATAGAGAATGTTTTGACTGCAACGGCATCTCTTGTTGGACTTGAGATAGATTATTGTATAATATCCAAAGGATTAAAGAGTTTTTTGTGTGACAGTAATCACAATAAAGGGAGATTTAATCAGTTTGATGTTAGAGGCATAAAGGTAATTTTAGATTATGCACACAATATACAGGGATTTAAATCGGTGTTTGAGAGCATCAAAAAAATGGGTTATAAAAATATTATTGGAGTTACGGGTATACCTGGAGATAGGAGCGATAGAGTGGCGATTGAAATAGGAAAGTTGTGCAAGGAATATCTGAGTTTTAATTACGTAAAAGAAGATAGTGATAAACGAGGGAGAAGAGATTTTGAGATCGCTGACCTTATAAAAAAAGGTTTTGGGGAAACCAGTAAGAATTTAAAAATAATTCTGGACGAGGGAGAAGCATTAAGTGAGGCTATAGATAATTCAAAACAGGGCGATATTGTCGTCGCATTTTATGAGGACTATGAAAAACTTTATAACATTATTGTAGAGAAGCAAAATAGTTCTATATCAGAACAGGGATTAGCTTTATAATTAAATAGTCAGAGGCAGGTTGCCTTTGACTATATTTTTTTGATTTTAGTTTTTATTTTATATATAATCTAGAGAGTTATATAAAGTTATTGGAGAAATTTTATGGAATTTAAAACTTATGGGAAGATTAATCTATTTTTGGATATTTTAAGAAAAAGAAATGATGGATATCATGATATTGAAACAGTAATTCAAAGGATAGATTTATTTGATAAGATAGATTTGCATGTTGAAAAAAATTTTAATGGGGTTGAAATAAATATATCTTGTGATAAACCTTCATTAGTTCCTGTTGACGAGAGAAATTTATGCTATATAGCTTGTAAGTGGTTTATGAATAGGTATAATCTCAAGGGTAGAATATCCATTTTTATTAATAAGAATATACCTGTTGAGGCTGGGCTCGGTGGAGGGACAAGTAATGGAGCAGGAGTTATAAAGGCATTAAATTTAATTTACAACTTAGGTGTTGACTTAACTGAACTGTATAGCGATATCGTATCCTTAGGAGCAGATTTTCCATATTTTCTGACTGGTGGTACTGCTTTGTGTGGAGGTATAGGTGAAAAGGTAAGAAAATTAGTACCATTTTCAAATAAAAGTATTGTTATAATTAAACCAAGTTTTGGATTTTCAACAAGGGAAGTTTATGAAAGTTTAGATTTTTCATGTTTGACATTTAAGTATAATAAAAGTAAAATACTTGACTCCATTGAGTGTGAAGATTTTTATGGGGTTTGTAAAAATATGTTTAATGCATTGGAAAAATCTAAAGTACGTGGAATGGAAGATTTGGCTAAGATAAAGCTAGGGTTGATAAAAATGGGAGCTATAAATTCTTTAATGAGTGGAAGTGGATCTGCAGTGTATGGTATATTTGATAATTTTTCTAAGGCTAAGGAATGTTATCGAAGATTTGAAAATGATTTTGAGGAGGTATTTATTGTAAAAACTATAAATGAGTAGTGTGTACAAAGATTTAGTACACACTTTTTTATATGAATAATTACAAAAAAATAGAAAATAATAATATTATTATATACTTTGGAAGGAATTAAGATTAATGGGATTATCGAAATTTTTAGATATAAATTTTTATGTTTTAATGGGAGTTGTATTGGGAATATTGTATTTTCATCATGCTAAAGAATTTAAAAAGAATTCTTCCATGAAAATGGATAAAAAGATTTTGAAGATTTTGATAGTTGTTTATATTATTTTGACTTTGATTAGTTTATTTTTGACCATAAAGTTCTAGAGGAGGTAAGTTATGGAAGAGCAAATCGTAGAGAGTATATATTTGAAGTTGGATGATAATATCAGATATTTAAAGAATTTATTTGGTAGTAGTAATGACATTGTATTTAGAGAGTTTAGAGTTAATGGAACAAAATGTTTGATTTTGTACGTAGATGGTATAGCGGATAAAGATCTTATAAATGATTTTGTAATGGAAACTTTGATAGATAGTAACAGAGATTTTGTAAATCTAAATGAAAATTTGGAAAACTTTCTGACCGTATCTGATATGAAGCGTAATTTTAATTTAAGAAGTACCGTTATAGATGTTTTGTCTGGTGAAACAGCTATTTTTATTGATGGTAAATCTGAAGCGTATATTATAGCTACGAGATCTTCTCCTAATAGGGGTATCGATGAGCCTTCTGGAGAATCTGTTATAAGAGGTTCAAGAGATGGGTTTATCGAGGTTTTGAGATTTAATACAGCATTAGTTAGAAGAAGAGTAAGAGATACAAGACTTAGAATAGAGCAGATGAAAGTTGGCGTGAGATCAAAAACAGACATTGCAGTTACATATATTGAGGATATTGTAAACAAGGATGTTTTAGAAAATGTAAAAAACAAATTAAACGATATAAACATAGATGCAATTCTTGATAGCGGATATATTGAACAGCTAATAGAGGACGAAAAGTGGAAACTTTTTCCTCAGATTCAAGCCACTGAGAGACCAGAGGTTGTGTCCGCTGCGATTTATGAAGGAAAGGTTTGTATAATTGTAGATAATTCACCTTTCGTATTAATAGTACCTTCCACGTTTTCTAATTTATTTCAGACTCCAGATGATTACAATCTGAGATGGATATACAGCAGTTTTTCAAGAATTATAAGATTAATTGCCATTATTATATCTCTTGTGCTTCCATCGCTTTATGTTGCTGTTACCAGTTTTCATACATCGATTATACCGACTAAACTAGCATATCTAATTGCTAGTTCACGTCAAGGGATTGCATTTCTTCCGATTTTTGAAGCTATAATAATGGAAATTTTCTTGGCATTTTTACTCGAGGCAGTTGGCAGACTTCCTAAAGCTGTTGGTTCTACTATTGGAATAGTTGGAGGACTTATTATAGGTCAGGCAGCAGTTAGTGCAGGGCTTGCTAGTCCTGTTATGATAGTGATTGTGGCATTGACCATTATAAGTGGATTTATGTCACCCGATTATGAAATTACCTTGGCAATAAGAATTTTTCGAGGGTTTTACATAATAATGGCGGGAATTATAGGATTTTACGGAATAATACTTGGGACATTTATATTTTTGACTTATTTGCTTGAAATGAATAGTTTTGGAGTACCCTATCTATCTCCAATTATCAATATGAGAAAAAGGGATTTCAAGGATATATTTATAAAATATCCTCTTTATATGTTTAAGTATAGACCTGAATATATGAATACACAAGACAAAGTAAGACAAAAATAAAGGAGCAATTTATGGAAAATAATATACGAGGTTTTGGAGTTTTTTCAACATTCTTTTTAAGCATAGTGGGATTTGGTTTTTTTACTTACTGTCAAAATATAGGTAAGATATTGGGGCGAAACGCTTGGATATTTACGATACTGTACGGTATCCTATATATTTTTTTCGTTATGATGATATATAAAACAGTTGAAATGAATGGGTTTAGAAGTTTTGAAGAGATATTACAAATTTTGTTTGGAAGATTTATTGGAAGGATTCTTTTATTTGCGATTAGCATTTTAATTATTTTTATGATATCAATTCAATTGCGTATATTTATAGAATCAATAAAGCTCTATATATTTCCGAACATAAATAGCGAATTTATGATTAGCATAACGCTACTTGTTTGCTATTACGTAACAAAGGAAGGAAATAAGGTACTAACTGGATTGAATGAAATACTATTTGTATTTTTAATTATTTCCTGTTTGATAATCTCTTTGATTGCGTATAAGAATGTTGATTTAACTAATATTTTACCTTTTGAAACAAGAGATATGAGTACATATTTTCAAGGATTTTTGACAATGGGGAGTTATTTTATTGGAAGTATTATCTTGTTTTATCTAATTCCAATGCATAAGCCCTGCAAGGAAAAAAAATTTCATGTTAGTTATAATGCATCTATTTTTTCATCTATTTTTTTATCAATAGTGTTTTTATTTTGTGTAAGCGTTTTAAATATAAATCAAACTACAAAATCAATTTGGCCTATTATTTTATCCTTTACAACTATTGATATTCCTGGAGGATTTGTGGAAAGGGTAGAAGGAATCATAATAACTATTGCAATTGTATTTTTTATTATAAATTTTATTAATATGTACTTTTATTCTAGTTATCTAAATAGCAAATCCATTGGAGTTAGTAAACACAAGATTTCTTCCGTGATGTTTATTCCTATAATTTATATATTTACTTTAATTCCGAAGGGATTAGGGGATATTAATTTTATAATGAACAGATTAGGTTTTATTGTATCTATTTTTATAGCGTTCTTTATTCCAATTTTGTTATTTATTGCGAGCTGTATAAGGACCAAATTTAAATTCAAAGGTGGTTTAAGAAATGAAGAAGCTGATACTTAATATAATAGGGATTTTATTAGCTATGTTTTTGAAATCTTGTTCCTCCTATTCTTTAAATATAGATACTAAACTTTTTGTATCCAGAATTGGGATTGATGTAAATGATGATGGGAATATTTCGTTATGTTTTTCATATCCAGATATATCTGGATTTTCTGCAGAATCATCTAGCATTAAAGAAAGTGGGAGTATTTGTGGATATGGAAAAACTTTTTATGAGGCAGTTAAGGATGCTTCAGCAAAGAGTCATAAAATAATCGATTTGGAACATGCGAAGGTTGTTATAATTTCCTCTGAATTAATGAATGATTATAGTAGTTTGGAAAAATTAGTAGATTATTTATCTCATAATCCTCAGATAAGTAGAAGAATTTATATTTGCATAGGTAATGGTAAGGCTTACGATTTTCTAAATTTCAAATCTGAATCTTTGCCTTATTCACAAGATTTTATCAGCGATTTAATAGAAAATAATGTAAAAGAAAATGGACTTAGGTTATCAACTTTAAACAGCATGTTAAATTATTCGTTTCAAAATAAAACTATACTTATTCCAGCCTTAGAATTAAATGAAGACAAAACGAGCATGGATGTTTGTGGAAGTGGCGTTTTGAGAAATTACAGACTCATTAAAAGGATCGATCTAAAAGACACAATGTTAATAAATTTGTTAAGGGGAGATAACTTTAGGATTATAGATGATATTGAATACGGGAATAGCAAAATAAGTTTTGAGGCTGAGAATACAAAAAGAAATGTAAAGCTTTTAGATTATGGTAATGTGAATTTAAGTTTGAATTTTAATACAGTGATTAACAATTGTTCCAATTCAGAACATATGTACATAAATGAAAAGTTTATAAGTGATATAAAGAATACTTTAGATATGGATGTTTATAATCAATGTATGAACTTATTAAATAAATTTTATAGGAATGGAATTGATATATTAAATTTTGAAGACTTTGCTTACAAGTTTTACACAAAGACTTGGCACAGATTTATAACGGAAAACTCTAACTGGATGGAAAGTTTATCGGTTAATTTAAAAATTCATAATAATATAGTAAATATTGGTAATATATCGTTTTAGGTGTATAAAAAACTTGATAGCTGTAACAATTACATATGAGGTGTTTTGTTTGAAGGCTTTCAGGTTTTTGATTTTTTTGGTAATTGTCTTTGGAAGTTTGATTATTCTAAAGGACAAGCCATACGCTACTTTAAATAACAATGATAGTACCTTGAATTATGAATATTTGTACGACAATACAGTTAGGTTTCACTTTATAGCTAATAGTGATTCATATTTTGATCAAATGGTAAAGAATAGAATAAAAGATGAAGTTTTGGCTTATTTAAAAAAGAATAAGAATATAAATCATGGTAAATCTCAGGGATTACGAATATTAAAGGAGAACTCTGAAAAAATTAGAGAGATTTGTGAGGACGTTCTGCAGGAATTTGACCTGAATCAAGATATAAAAATAGAGATTACTGAAAAATATTTTGACGAGAGGATTTATGGGAAATACACAGTACCAAGTGGCGTATATGATGCTTTAATAGTACACATAGGGCAAGGCAATGGAAAAAATTTTTGGAGCATATTGTTTTCGAGCATAGGGTTTATAGATAGTGATGATTCCAGAAAAATTGATTCCATAGCTGATATCGTTAGGGGCAGTAAAATTAATCTACAGCAGGTGTCATCAATGATAAGTAGTAAAGCAAATAAGATAACCATTTCTTTTAAAATAATTGAAATATTTAAAGACTTCTTTGACAGAATATTTTAAATTATACCTATTTAAAAACTTAATGGGTATAATTTTTATTTTGGTTAACCTTCTTCTTTTTCAAATAACGAATCCATAACGTTAACAAGATCGTCTATAAAGTTTGATTTTTTTATTGATATTATATTTTTTTTCATTTCATCAAGTATTTCTTTGTGATCTATTAGCTTTGAAAAAGAATTTATACTTTTCTTAGATTTTGATATACGCATTCCTATCTTATTTTTTAAAATAAAATCTGCATTTTTCCCTTCTTGACCTGGGATAGCATCGAAAAATATTATAGGAAGATGAGAGTGGATAGCCTCAGTCGTTGTAAGTCCTCCTGGTTTTGTAATTATTACATCACTTACTTTCATGTATTTACTCACATCCCGTGTGAATCCTAGCAAATGAAACTTAATTGAACTTGATCTATGTTTAGAAATTAAATTATTAAACTTTTGGTACAATCTTCTATTGCTCCCAGTTATGATTATAATTTGAAGAGGTTTGTCTATGCTTAGAAGAGCTTTAAATATATTAATAACACAGTCAACTCCAAAGCTTCCAGACATTAACAATATTGTGAAGTTATTTTCATCAAATCCTATGTTACTAAATATTTCGGTCTTTTTGTAAGATTTAAAAAAATCGACCCCTACAGGTATTCCTATAGGATATATTATATTTTTGTTTACTCCTCTTTTGATCATATCTTCAGTCATTTGCTCTGAGGCTGTTATGTATGCATCCACATAGTCCTGAATCCAAAATTTATGAGGAGCATAGTCAGTTAATAAATTGATCAATTTTATATTTTTCAAATTTCCGATTTTTTTTAAATAAGAAATCATTTCAGTTGAGAATGGATGTGTAGATATTATGACATCTGTATCAAATTCACCTATGAGGGGTAGAAGTCTCTTTGCAAGAGTGTTTAATATAAGTACGAAGACATTAACAAGAGACCTTTTGGATTCAGAGTAATAATAAACCATTCCAGTAATTAGAGGAAATTTTTTTGAACATTCGGAGTATAAAGACTTTGTTAACTTATTAAAGGACGGATTTAAATAATCAAGCGTATTTAACATTTTAATATTATAGTTTAGGTTCCTAAACTTTAGATGCTCATCTATAGCTTCAGTAGCTTTTACATGGCCAGCACCATAATCGCCAGTGAGTATTAAAATGTTCATCTGTTTATCCACTTCTCTCCCACTTTCTTTTTATTTTGAAAATAAAAAAATAATACAGATTATTACAAGAATTTTCTGACTAATTATAATAGATATTTTAATTACCTTTCAATATAATTTAATTAAAATATAAAATAAAAAAATTTATTTACGGTAGATTTAAATGATATTATTTTAATTAAAATCGATTATTTATATTCACTTTACAGATTTTTTATTTAAGTATAGTTTAGGAGGAAATTATGAGTTGTAAGTACATATTTGTAACTGGTGGTGTTGTTTCGTCTCTTGGTAAAGGAATAACTGCTGCGTCACTTGGAAGACTTTTGAAAAATAGGGGAATTAAAGTATCTATACAAAAGTTTGATCCTTATTTGAATATAGATCCTGGGACAATGAGCCCATATCAGCATGGAGAAGTATTTGTAACTGATGACGGGGCTGAAACTGATTTAGACTTAGGTCATTATGAAAGGTTTATAGATGAAAATCTTACAAAAAACAATAATATAACGACTGGTAAAATATATTGGGATGTTATTTCTAAGGAAAGAATGGGAGATTATTTGGGTGGAACTGTCCAAGTAATTCCACACATAACCGATAGAGTAAAGGAATCGGTATATAATGTTTCTCGGAATGGTGAGTATGATGTAGTCATAACCGAGATAGGAGGAACAGTTGGAGACATAGAGTCTTTACCATTTTTAGAAGCTATTAGGCAAATAAAGTTTGATGTTGGATCAGAGAATGTTTGTTATATACACGTTACTCTTGTACCATTTCTTGGGAAATCAGGTGAGCTTAAGACTAAACCAACTCAGCATTCAGTTAAGGAATTGAGAAGTATAGGGATACAACCAGATATTATTGTTTGTAGAACTGAAAGGAGTTTGTCTAATGATCTTAAAGAGAAGATAGGATTATTTTGTAATGTTGATAAGAATTTTGTTATACAAAATATCGATACATCAAATCTTTATGAAGTTCCAATATTGTTACACAAAGAGGAGTTTGATGATAGAGTATGTGAAATTTTGAATTTATCATTTCCAGTTCAGGATGATTTAGAATGGATGAATATAGTTGATAAGATGAAAAAAATTGAAGGAGAAGTAACTGTAGCCATTGTAGGAAAATATGTTGAACTCCATGATGCGTATATTTCCGTGGTAGAATCCTTAAATCACGGAGGATATTCAAATGGAGTAACTGTTAATATAAAATGGATTAATGCAACGGAAGTAAATGAGAAAAATGTTTCCACATTTTTGGAAAAGGTTAATGGGATACTTATTCCTGGGGGATTTGGAAGTAGGGCGATAGAAGGGAAAATATTATCGATAAAATATGCCAGAGAAAATAATATTCCTTTTTTGGGAATTTGCTTGGGGATGCAATGTGCTGTAATAGAATTTGCAAGGAATGTTTTAAAGTTAGACGAAGCTACTTCATCTGAATTTAATAAAAATTCTCCATATAAAGTTATAGATATTATGGTAAATCAAGTTAATGTCAAAGGAATGGGTGGAACAATGAGACTTGGGGCATATCCTTGTAATTTGAATAAGAATTCAAGGGCTTACGATGCTTATAAATCGGAGACAATAATAGAGAGGCATAGGCATAGATATGAATTTAATAATGAATATAGAGATTTATTTATAAAAAATGGAATGAATTTAACGGGAGTGAATATTGATAACAACTTAGTGGAAATTGTTGAAATTCCAAATCATTTATGGTTTGTTGCAGTTCAGTTTCATCCAGAATTAAAATCTAGACCTAACAGACCACATCCTTTATTTGTTGACTTCATAAAGCATAGTAAAAAAAGTAAAATTTTAAGTTAATATTCTTATTGACAAATTTTATAATCTCTGTATATTTAATTATGTATGATTTATTATCTTTTTGTAGCAGTTCCTTTTGCAACCAGAGTTCTTTTCTTATTTTATCTTTTCTTAACCGTTATACCCTTTGTTTACAACTTTTTATTTGAGAGGAGGATTTTGCAGTACTCTGTATTGTGAAATGTTTGGTTTATGAATATTTTGAAGTTAGAAGATATGTCTTTGTCTGATCTCAGACAATCAGCTAAAAGTTTAGAGTTAAGGAATTATTCTAAACTTAAGAAGAGTGAGCTTATAAAAAAAATATCTGAGTTTTCTCCTACAATTGTAGAAAAGGATGGTGCAATTCTTGTAGAAAAAATAAAAACGAAGAGCAATGTTAAGAGTTTAGATGATAATTCAATAAAAGATGCCGATAGAGAAAAGTTTAGTAAATTACAAAATATAATGTCTGTATCTGAAAAAGCTAATGGTGTTTTGGAAATAAATGATAATAATAGTTTTGGTTTTTTGAGAGGAAAAAATTATTTAACTAGTTTAGAGGATGTATATGTTTCTCCTTCACAGATAAGAAGATTCAATTTAAAAACTGGAGATCACATAATAGGTAAAGTTCGTGAACCCAAAGAAGGAGAAAAGTATAGAGCTTTACTATACGTTGAGGAAATAAATGGGTTTTCTCCGGATGAAGCAGTTAAACGAAAAAATTTTGAAGAGTTAACTCCCATTTATCCAAACGAAAGATTGAAAATCGAAACAGATGACGGCAATGATTTAACTTCTAGGATCATGGATATAATGTGCCCTATAGGTAAGGGGCAAAGGGGAATGATAGTTGCTCCACCTAAGGCTGGGAAAACTAGTATTTTGAAAAAAATAGCTCAAAATGTTCTCAAAAATAATGAAGATGTAAAATTGATTATCCTCCTTATAGATGAGCGTCCAGAAGAGGTTACCGATATGAAAAGAACAATTGAAGGTGGGGAAGTTATATATTCTACGTTTGACGAGGAACCTAGTCAGCATGTTAAGGTAGCAACGATGGTTTTAGAAAGAGCCAAGAGGATGGTTGAGCATGGAGAAAATGTATTTATATTAATGGATAGTTTGACTAGATTAGCTAGAGCATGTAATTTAACTATCGTTCCTACTGGTAGAACTTTATCTGGAGGACTTGATCCTGGATCTTTAAGGATACCTAAAAAATTCTTTGGAGCTGCTAGAAATTTTGAACAAGGAGGAAGTCTTACTATACTTGCAACTGCTCTCGTGGATACGGGGTCTAGAATGGATGATATGATATTTGAGGAATTTAAAGGAACTGGAAATATGGAAGTGCACTTAGATAGAAAACTGCAAGAGCGAAGACTTTTCCCAAGCATTGATATTTATAAATCTGGAACTAGAAAAGAAGAGCTTTTATTTAGTGATGATGAAAAGGAAGTATCTTTTTACTTAAGAAAGATAATGCATAGAGAAGGTAATGCCGAAAATATTATCGAAAGTCTCATAAAGATTTTCCAAAGTACTAAGAACAATAAAGAGTTTATCAATCACTATAAAACCATAATCGATAAAGATGAAGATCTATAATAGCAAAAAGCAAGACCTCTCTTAGGAGCAAAGCTGTTTTCTAAGAAAGGTCTTTCGTTTTTAGTTATTATCAGATTTAAGGTTGAATCTCTTTCTGAACTTCTCAACCCTACCACCAATATCCACAATCTTATGCTTACCAGTAAAGAAAGGATGGCAATTGGAACAAATCTCAACTTTCAACTCGTCTTTAACAGAACCCGTTTTAAATGTATTTCCACAAGCACATTTAACCACAACGTCTTCGTTATAAGTAGGATGAATATCTTGTTTCATAGATAATCTTACCCCTTTCAACTTATTTGGATGCCTTAGGGTAGTATATCATATGAAATGAAAATTAGTCAATAAGTTCAAATTTTAATTTAAATTTTATATTATTTGCATATTGAAAGTTACATTTTAAGAAGTATAATTAAGAGTTATAGAAGGAGGATTTATGTATATGGCGAAATTATACTTTAGATACGGAGCGATGAATTCAGGGAAAACAACCTCCCTTCTTCAGGTTGCAAATAACTATGAAGAGAGAGGCATGAAGGTTTTAATATTAAAGCCAAGTTTAGATACTAAAGGAAATGATAATCTAGTATCAAGGCTTGGCATATCTAGAAAAGCTGATTTTTTAATTTGTTATGATGATAGTGTTAAAAATATGTTGGTAGATTTTAAAGAAAGCGTAAGTTGTATATTGGTAGATGAGGTTCAGTTTTTAAATAAGCATCAAGTGGACGAACTATTTGAAATTAGTGTGATTTGGGATATACCGGTTATATGTTATGGTCTTAGAACTGATTTCTTGATGAATGGATTTGAGGGAAGTCAACGACTTTTGTTAATAGCTCATTCCCTTGAGGAGCTTAAAACTATATGTGAGTGCGGCAGTAAAGCTATAATTAATGCTAGAAAGGTTAATGGGGAGTTTGTTTTCCATGGAGAACAGCGTGCCATAGATGGTGAGAATGATGTTGCCTATGAACCTTTATGTGGAAAGTGTTTTATGGTGAAGAAAACAGTAATTCGTTTGAGAAATTGAGGTGTAGTATGTGAGGCAGATTGGTGGTCAATCACTTGTAGATGGTATAGTTATGGTAGGGAAGAAATGTACAGCTGTAGTTAGGAGGAAGTCAAGTGGTAGAATTTCCGTTGAGACTTTGAATTGGTGTACTAGAAAGTCAAAAGGTTTTGCAAATAAGATTTTTATAATCAGAGGAATTGTTCATTTTGTTAAAGTCGTTGGATACGGTGTCTTGAATTTGGGTTTGTGCAATAAGGATGGACAAGATGCTCCAAATGGATCTGCAGTAAAGCTTATGAGAAATATTGGTAAAAAAATTCTGACTCTATTACTGGGAGTACTTTTATTGATCCTTGTTTTTGTTTTGCTTCCAGAATATATTGTAGATATTTTGAAAATAAAAAGCATACAGGTGGTGTCCATAGTTAAGGTTTCTATAAGGGCATTTGTTGTGATTTTATACCTAATGTTGGTTTCGAAAAATAAGGATTTATCTTCTATACTGAGGTATCATTGTGCTGAGCATAAAACTATAAATTGTTATGAGCTTGGTAATAAGCTAACTATTGAGAATGTTAAAAATGCTTCTAGGTTTCATAGGAAATGCGGGAGTAGTTTTATCACGTACATAATAATTTGGTATTTTATATTGCAATTAGTGATTTCTAGATATTCGTTTTTCGCTAATGTGTTAGTTGAAATTTTGATTTTACCTTTAGCAATAGGGCTTTCTTATGAAATTATTGAGTATATGGAGAGAAGCAGCAGTGCGTTTGCATCAATTTTGTTTTCAATCTCAAAGGTTTTACAAATGCTTACAACTAGTGAACCCAGTGATGGTGAAATAGAAGTTGCTATTGTAGCACTTAAGACTTGTGAAGGTATAAAGGTTAAAAATACTATAAAGGAGTTGTTCTTAACTGGAAGGAGTATTTTAAGAGAAGCGTCTATCGATTCTTATGCTTTAGACTCTCGCCTTATACTTGAATATTGTATTGGGGTTACTCCTGCACAAGTTTTTACAAGTGAAATAGAGGTATCGAAAGAGGATGAGGAGAGATATTTAGGACTTATCAACCAAAGAAGAAATGGTAAGCCACTTGCATATATGATAGGGAAAAAGGAGTTCTATGGAAATGACTTTATAGTAAAGGAGGGAGTCCTTATTCCAAGACCTGATACAGAGATTTTGGTCGAAAAGGTTCTTGAAATACTTAAGAGCAAAAAGAACTACACAAGTATATGCGATCTTTGTTCTGGAAGCGGTGCCGTTGGAATTTCAATACAGAAGAATAATGATACTGTAAATTGCACGTATATTGACAATTACGATATACCAATTAAAGTTACAGAAGAGAACATATACATGTATGATTTAAAAAGTAGAAGTTATATTGTAAAGAGTAATCTTTTGGACTTTTTTATAGAAAATGATTTGGTATTGGACGGAATTGTTTCAAATCCACCTTATGTGAAAACTAGTGAGATCGATTCCTTGATGAAGGATGTTAAAAATTATGAACCTGTAGAGGCACTAGATGGTGGAGAGGATGGACTTGATTATTATAGGAAAATTTGTGAACAAGCCAAGAGTGTTTTAATAGAAAATGGATTTATAGCTTTTGAAATTCCATGTAATAAAGCTTTCGATATCATGTACATAATGACGAATAATGATTTTGTAAATATAGATATATACAAAGATATAGCTGACAGAGATAGAGTTATAGTGGGATATTACAAAACCAAGAGTTAGTAAATTTATTTATTGAAATTTTGATGAATAATACTTATAATATTTAGCATTATCAAATAAGAGTCACGGAGTTGAGTTTTAATGCTTCAAAGATTAGAGTTTTTAGAACAAAAGTATGAGGAATTATCTATAAAAGTTAGCGATCCTGAGGTTATGTCTAATCAAAAAGAGTGGCAAGGACTTTGTAAAGATCATTCTGAACTCGAAATTATTACTCTTAAGTACAGAGATTATAAAAAGGTGTTAGAGGATATCGACTATAATAAGGAAATATTAAATGGTGATGATGAATTGCGTGAGCTTGCACAAGAAGAGTTGAAAGAGCTTCAGGCAAGTAAGGATTCTATTGAACGTGATTTAAAGATTTTGCTTCTACCTAAAGATCCGAATGATGATAAAAATGTTTTCATTGAGATAAGAGCAGGTACAGGTGGAGATGAAGCTGCACTTTTCGCTGCGAATTTATTTAGAATGTACTCTAAGTACGTTGAAAATAAAAGATGGAAAATTGATATGATAAGTGTTAGTGATACTGATATTGGTGGATTTAAAGAAATTGTTTTTATGGTTAAAGGAATCGGGGCTTACAGTAGGCTTAAGTATGAAAGTGGTGTACATAGAGTTCAGAGAGTGCCTGATACTGAAGCCTCAGGAAGGATTCATACATCAGCAGCTACTGTTGCTGTACTTCCAGAGGTGGATGATGTTGATATTGACATAAATCAAAATGACATAAGAGTTGATGTATTTCGTTCCTCTGGTAACGGTGGGCAGTCTGTTAATACTACGGATTCTGCAGTTAGAATAACTCATATACCAAGTGGTATAGTTATATCTTGCCAAGACGAAAAATCTCAACTTAAGAATAAGGAAAAAGCTATGAAGCTTTTGAGGGCTAGGCTTTTTGAAATGGCCGAGAATGAGAGATTAAAATCTATAGCCGAAGATCGAAAGAGTCAGGTAGGTTCTGGAGATAGAAGTGAGAGGATAAGAACTTATAATTATCCTCAAGGAAGAGTGACTGATCATAGAATAGGGATGACTTTATATAAGCTAGATAGTTTTATGGATGGTTACATTGATGAGATAACAGACGCACTTATTGCGTATAGTCAAGCGGATAAAATGAAGCAAATAGGAGATAATTTATAGATTTTATGTTTCACCTATCGTCATGAGAGATATTTTCTTATGGCGATAGAATTATTTTTAAGAGGTTTATATGGATACAAAAATTGTAAATTATTATAAAGATAAAGATGGATTTGAAAAATGTGTGTATAGTATAAGGAAAAATAATGTGGTTGTTTTTCCAACGGAAACAGTTTATGGTGTGGGGGCAAATGCATTAAATAAAGAAGCGGTTTTGAAAATTTTCCATATAAAGAATAGATCATATGATAATCCTCTGATTGTACATGTTTGTGATTATGATATATCTGATTATGTGGAGAATGTAAGCAATCAAACTCTTAAATTAATAAATACGTTTTGGCCGGGACCATTGACATTGATATTAAACAAAAAAGATATAATACCCAATGAAACTACAAGTGGAAGAAATACTGTAGCTATCAGAATGCCAAGAAATGAAATTGCATTGAGGCTCATAAGGGAAAGTGGATTTCCAATAGCTGCACCTTCAGCCAACATATCAGGTAGACCAAGTGGTACAAATGCTAAAAGATGTTTTGAAGATTTAGAGGGTCAGGTAGAGTTTATAATAGATGGTAAGGAAAGCGAAATAGGAATTGAATCAACGGTTGTAAGCATGGTAAATGATAATCCAGTAGTATTAAGACCTGGTCACGTAACTTTAGATGAAATTAAAAAAGTTTTACCAAATGTTCAATTATATAATGGTATAAATTGTAAAACATATGTTGAAGCTCCTTTGTCTCCAGGACTCAAATATAAACATTATTCTCCAAGATGCGAAATGGTTATAGTAGATTCAACAAAGTCTAAAATTGCAGATTACATAATGAGTAATTTTAAAATTTATAAAAATATTGGGATTTTATGTTTGGATGATAGTCAGAATTTTTATAGATCTTTAGATAAAAACTTCAAAGTTGTTAGTCTTGGAAGGCGGTATGACCTCGAGCAGATAGGTAAAAATTTATTTGAGAGTATAAGAATTCTTGATGATTTGGATTGTGATTTTATAGTTAGCGAATGTTTTTCTGAAGATTTTTCAACAGCTATAATGAATAGGATGCTTAAGGCTGCATCTTTTAACGTAATAAAGTTGTAGGAGGTAAATTATTTGAAAATATTGTTTGTTTGTACAGGGAATACATGCAGAAGTGTTATGGCAGAATTAGTGTTGAAGGAAAAGTTGAAACAAAGATTTGGTGAAGGTTGGTCAGAGAAATTTTGCGTTGATTCTGCAGGTATAATGGCAGATGGTGTAAGTTTAATTTCTCAGAATGTTATAAAGGTTTTAGAGAATTTTTACAATAGGAAGTTTGATGAAAGTAGAAAATGTAAATTATTTGACGATAAAATGTTTGACAAATATGATATCATTTTGACAGTTTCGCTTAACCATAAGCAAAGTTTAGTTAATAGACTTAGTAAAAATGTAAAAAATATATTTACACTTTCGGAATTTGTAGGAGAAACAGGGGATATAAGTGATCCGTTTATGCATGGATTGGAAGTTTATAGTGCTACATTTGATAGAATTAATTTTTTGTTAGATAAATTGATAGAAAAGATAAATGCTTTGGAGGGAAATATGGGAAGAATATTTAAGATAGAGCATCCTATAGTTAAACATAAATTATCCATGATAAGAGATAAAAATACAGATGTACATAGATTTAGAGAATTGTGTGGAGATCTTTCTGTACTATTGTGTTATGAGGCACTTAAAGATTGCGAATCTAGGGAAGTGGAGATAGAGACCCCTATATCAAGGACGAAGGGAACTAAAATTTTGGAAAATAAGATAACACTAGTTGCAGTACTGAGGGCAGGACTTGGAATGTTAGATGATCTACTTAAAATGATTCCGGAAGCTAAGGTTGGACACATAGGATTATACAGAGATGAAATTACATTTAAGGCTGTGGAATATTTTTCTAAATTTCCTAAGAATATTAATGACACGGATGTAATATTACTTGATCCGATGATAGCAACAGGTGGATCTATCATTGATTCAATAAGATTGTTGAAAAAGATAGGTGTAAGAAATATAAAGGTTTTGTCTTTAATCGCTTCTGCACAGGGGTTAGATAGAGTTGTTAACGAGTTTAATGATATAGAGGTTTATGTTGCTGCAATTGATAGCGAATTAAATGAAAGAGGATATATTGTACCTGGACTTGGTGATGCAGGAGATAGAATTTTTGGTACTCATTAGACGTTATTTTTAAATTCAGAATATAAAGATTGTTTATAGGAAATCCTAGAAGTATGTACAAAAAATGTTATAAAATGAGATGATTTTGTGGGTTATATTACGTTATTCTTATCTAGTATGTTTATATCATTGTTTTTAACGCCTCTGTTTATGAACATATCTTTTCGGTTTGATTTTTTGGATGTACCGAAGGAGGAGAGGAAGGTTCATAAGACTCCTATGCCGTTTTTGGGTGGAGTAATTATGTATATTTCATCTTTGGCTGTGCTAACTCTTCAAACCGTGTTTGTTGATAGATCACATTTTATTATGATAGTGAGTTCAACGCTTATTTTAATAGGTGGAATAATTGATGATATGTGTCCTATGAGGCCTAGAGGTAAATTATTAATACAAATGATTGCAATTAGCATTTTAATTTCTAATAATATTTACATAAAAAATATGAGTTTTTTTCCTGGAACGATGGAATTTCATGTTAATTTACTTGGAATGGTATTCACTTTTGTATGGATATTGCTTATTACTAATGCCTTCAATTTAATAGATGGTTTGGATGGATTAGCTGCTGGAGTTTCGTTTATAGTCTCCTGTACAATTTTTATCATTAGTGTTATATCTGGAAACTTTTCTAATGCTATAGTTTCAGCAATATTGTGTGGGACTCTAATTGGTATATTACCTTATAATTTTTACAGGGCTAAGATTTTTATGGGCGATTCTGGTTCACAATTTATCGGGTTTGTTCTTTCAGTAATTTCCATAAATGGTTCAAATAATTTGGATGGTGAGTTTGTAGTCTTAGTACCTATTGTTGTTTTTGGACTTCCATTGTTTGATATAGTTACATCTGTAATAAGACGTAGAGTGAGAGGAAAACCGATCATGTTTCCAGATAAGGAACACGTACATCATAAATTGATAAGCTTCGGAAATTCTCATCCGAAGTCAGTTATAATAATGTATTTGATTAGTATATTTTTTAGCATAGTATCAATACTTATGGTTTTAAGTAATTTGTTCTTTTTTATATTTTTGTTGTTAGTGTGCGTAGTAGCTATGGTTGTTCTCATATTGGTTTTTGATGTATTTGGTTTAAAGGATAGGTGTGTTAAATAATTGTTTAAAAGGGAGATTTCTATATGAAGATAAAAGTAATGAGTGTATTTGGAACCCGTCCTGAGGCTATAAAGATGGCTCCTCTCATAAAAGAGTTAGAGGGGAATGCAAATTTTGAAAATATAGTTTGCACAACGGGACAACATAGAGAGATGTTAGACCAAGTTTTAAAAGTATTTGATATATCATCTGATTATGATTTGAACATTATGAAGGATAAACAGACGCTGTCTACTTTAACAACTTCAATTGTACGGCGACTCGAAGATATATATTGTATTGAGAAACCACAAGTTGTGATTGTTCATGGAGATACAACCACAACTTTTTGTGCAGCTTTGAGTGCGTTTTACCAAAAAATAGATGTAGTACATGTTGAGGCGGGACTTAGGAGCAATGATATTTATTTTCCTTTTCCAGAGGAAATCAATAGAAAATTGACGACGGTTTTGGCTAAATACCATTTTACACCTACGATTGTCTCGGAATTAAATTTGATTAAAGAGGGAGTTCCAAAAGAAAATATACATGTTGTGGGTAATACAGTTATAGATACGATTAAATATACGGTGAAAAATAATTATAAATTTAAGGATGAAATACTTAAGAATATTGATTTTTCTAAGAAAGTGGTGGTAGTAACGGCACATAGGAGAGAAAATTGGGGTGAAGTAATAGTTAATGTATGTAACGCTATTAAAAAACTATCAACAAGATATGCAGATATACAATTTTTATTTTTGACGCATTTAAATCCTGTAGTTAAGGATTGTGTGGTTTCTATTTTAAGTAATATATCCAATGTTTTTATAATTAATCCTATTGGTATAGATGATTGTCATAATCTTTTATCTAGGTGTTTTTTTGTTATGACTGATTCTGGAGGAATACAGGAAGAGGCACCATATCTTGGAAAATTTGTTTTAGTTTTAAGACGTGAAACTGAGAGAAAAGAGGTGTTGGATCAGGGAGCAATTAAATTAGTTGGTACTGATGAAAAAGATATTTATGATAGTGCCAAAAATTTTATAGATGTTGGTGGATACAACTCAAATTTATCTGAAACAGTTTATGGTAATGGTGATGCTTCTCACAAGATAGTAAAATTATTAGAAAAAATGTATTTAAAAAATAATTAAAAAATTTATCTCAAATTTTCTACACTGTAATAATGTATTACTAATAACTTATATTTTGGAGGTAAAAGGTGGAGAAATTTAGAATTATAGGAGGACAACCATTACATGGAGAAATCAAGGTTAGTTCTGCTAAGAATTCTATATTGCCTATAATTGCAGCTACTATACTTTGTGATGAGGAGTGTATAATTGAAAATTTTCCGATTCTTAAAGATGTTAATGTGATGTGTGATGTACTTAAAAATTTGAATATAAGAATAGAATCTGACATTTTTGACAATGTGCTTAAGATAAATGCTAGTAGTGCAAAAAATTTGGATTTATCTGAGTGTTTAATAAAAAAAATGAGAGCCTCATTTTTAGTATCAGGGCCTCTTTTGTCTAGATTTGGAAGAGTACGTATTTATATGCCGGGAGGGTGTAAGATAGGTGTTAGGCCTATTGATCTACATCTTAAGGGATTAAAGTCTTTGGGGGCTGATATTTCTATTGTAGGTGGTTGTGTTGAGATTACCGCCAAAAAGCTATTTGGGGGAAGAATATATTTAGATTTTCCATCAGTTGGTGCTACAGAAAATTTGATTATGGCGTCTGTTTTAGCACGTGGGAAGACGATGATTGAAAATGCTGCAAAAGAGCCAGAGATAATTGATTTGGTAAATTTTATAAACAAGATGGGAGGAGATATTCAAGGACATGGAACTTCCAAAATAATAATAAATGGGGTAAATAAATTAAATGGGACGAGATATGTTCCTATATATGATAGAATAGAGGCAGGTACTTATTTTGCTCTTTCTGCTATAACTAAAAGTGTAATAAAGGTAAAAGGAGTTAATCAAAAATATTTAGAACCAGTAATAGATAAATTCTTTGAAATGGGACTTGCTATTAGCTTTGACGGTGATGAGGCTTTAGTTAATGGTAATGTTGATCTTAGACCAGTCAACGTAAAAACACTTCCACATCCAGGTTTCCCTACAGATATGCAACCACAATTTATGTCAATATTGTCATTAGTTTTGGGAAAAAGTACTATAACTGAAACAATTTTTGAAAATAGGTTTATGCATGCTGTGGAATTACGCAAAATGGGAGCAGATATTTCTATTAACGGTAAGGTTTCTTTGATTAAGGGGGTTAATAAATTTTCACCTTCTAGTGTTAGAGCAACCGATCTAAGAGCAGGTGCTGCACTTATCTTAGCTGCGTTATCTTGTGATGGGTGTAGTGAAATAACAGATATTTATCACATAGATAGAGGTTATTCTCAAATAGAAAATAAACTAAATAAAATAAATGCAAACATCGCAAGGATAAATTATTAAAAACATCCATTTTTAGTAATGGATGTTTTTGGCGTAATAAAAATTACTTTTAGTAAATAAATATTTTATATATAAAATATTTATTTATGAGGTAGAATTGGTGATAAATATGTTTAAAAAGCTTATTTTATCTATTTGTATAATAACTATTATTATTTTAAGTTTGCCTTTGATAGTTATCAACTTTGATAAAAGTTTTTCTAAAGATTTTACTGTAGGTCATGAAGATAGTGTAATGGTAAAACTTTATAGGCACGATAAAGATATTGTTGAGGAAATTAATTTAAGAAAATATTTAGAGGGAGTTTTGGCTGCTGAGATACCAGCAAAATTTGATATTGAGGCTATTAAAGCTCAAGCAGTTGCCTCTAGGACATATGTAGTTAGTAGAATTTTGAGCGGAAACAAAATACATAATATAGCTGATGTATGTGATTCAGTTCATTCTCAAGCATATATTGGCAGCAGTGAATACGATATTAAATTTGGAGATAAAAAACAAGAATATATAGAAAAAATAAGGAGAGCCATATCAGAAACTGATGGAGAGGTTATTTATCATAATGGTAATATTATACAGAATGCTTTGTATTTTGCTGTATCAAGTGGAAATACGGAAAATTCATCTGAAATTTTTTCTTTCCATGAACCTTATTTAATAGCTGTAAACAGTGAGTTTGATAAAGATGCACCAAAAGCTACAGGAGAATACGTTTTTACCGAAAAAGAATTAGTTAATAAAATAAATGATACGTACAAAAATGCAAATGTTAGCAATTTTGATGATATTGAAATTTTGAATTATACTGAATCTGGATCAATTGGCAAGATAAGACTGGGTAATGAAATAATTAGAGGATTGGATTTTAGATATTTACTAAATCTAAATTCTAGTAATTTAAGTATTGAAAAAAAGGGCGATAATGTGATTATAAATGTAAAAGGTTATGGTCATGGTGTTGGATTATCTCAGTGGGGAGCTGGTAAAATGGCAGAACTCGGATATACTTATGATGAAATATTGAAACATTATTATACAGGAATTGAAATTAATAAGATGAGCTATTTTTAAGATAGTCATCTTATTTTTTTCTTTTTTGAAAAAATTATAAATACTTGTATGTTTTTCTAAATCTTGGACAAAATTACAATGGAGGTGTTTAAATGAATAATAGAAAATCAAAACTCTTTGGTAAAAAGGATAAATTTAATCTATTCGTAGTTATATGTGTAGTTTTATTTATAGTTTTTGCTGTGTATGTAATTAGTGTTCCAACTAAAATGGAGAAGACCCAAACCGGTTCTCTAAATGAAAATTTTATAAAAAATGATGTTAGCTTTGAACAAAAATTGGATGTAAATGAAAATGTTATAGATAATGCAGTTCAGGTTAAGGAACAAAGTGATCAAAAACTAGGAAAAGATACTGAAAATAAAAATTCTGATAGTAACAATGAAGTAGCCATTAATATTTCTAATGATAACAACTTTGGTGATAGTGGTGTAAATATTGCTGAAACGGTAAATGAAGATATTGCAGAAGTTTCGACTAGTAGTCTGTCTTTTGTATCTCCAGTTGATGGCAGTATTATTAGGGTGTACTCTGACGATACTATATATTCTAAGACTTTGAATACTTGGAGAACTAGAGAAGGAGTAGATTTTAAGGTTGATATCGGTACTCCTGTCATGTCAGTTATGGATGGTACTGTAGAAAAAATCGATAATGATTTAACTGAAAGAGGAAGATATATAATCATAAAACATGACGATGGATTTAAAACAGTTTATACAAATTTAGATGAGGATGTTAAGGTTGTAAATGGACAAAAGGTAAGGAAAGGAGAGATTATAGCTTCAGTTGGTAATTCGTCTGGAAACTATTCGAGTGAAGAATACGGAGCTCATTTTAACTTTATAATGTACTTAAATAATGAGGAAGTAAATCCATCTGAATATATAAAGTTTAAATAGTTATTTGGTGATTTTGACTAAGTAACTATTTTCGAAGAAGGTAAGTGAAGCATGAAGGATTACATTGAAGAAAGAGTTTTAGGTGTTGCTAAGTATATAATAGACTCCAAATCTACGATTAGAAAGACAGCTATGGCCTTTGGGGTAAGTAAAAGTACTATTCATAAAGATATGACAGAAAGACTTCCTAAAATTAACCCTATTATAGCTAAAGAAGCTAAATATATATTAGATTTAAATAAAGCTGAGAGGCATATAAGAGGAGGTAAAGCTACTAAAATGAAGTATAGTAGTGGGGAAAATTAAATCTGTAGTAATACGAAGAAAAAGTATGATAAATAAAGAATACATATTAATGTTTATGAAAAATAAATGTTGATTAACTTGAAAAGAGTAAAAATATATTATATAATCTTAAGTGTTGCTGGCATAGCTCAATTGGTAGAGCAGCTGACTTGTAATCAGCAGGTTGTGGGTTCAAGTCCTATTGCCAGCTCCATGTGGAGGAATTCCCGAGTGGCCAAAGGGGGCAGACTGTAAATCTGTTGTCTTTCGACTTCGTTGGTTCGAATCCAACTTCCTCCACCAATGGGTGCATAGCTCAGCTGGGAGAGCATCTGCCTTACAAGCAGAGGGTCACAGGTTCGATCCCTGTTGTACCCACCATTTTGCTGGCATAGCTCAATTGGTAGAGCAGCTGACTTGTAATCAGCAGGTTGTGGGTTCAAGTCCTATTGCCAGCTCCATGTACAATCCCTTACGTAGTTTTGGGGTTGTTTTCTGTTTTTTGAGAATTTTTTAGGAAGGATTGTTGAAATATTATGAAACGATTATTTACCTCTGAATCTGTAACCGAAGGGCATCCTGATAAGATATGTGATCAAATTTCAGATGGTATACTTGACTTTATTATTTCTAAAGATCCATTTGCAAGAGTTGCTTGTGAGGTATGTGTTACTACAGGATTGGTTAATGTTATGGGAGAAATAACTGCCAACTGTTCTTTTGATATCGAGTCTATTGTGAGAGATATTATTAACGATATAGGGTACAATGATCCTCAGTATGGATTTGATAGTTCTACGTGTGTAGTACATAATTTTTTACATAGTCAGTCTAGCGATATTGCTTTGGGTGTTGATGAATCTCTTGAAAAGAGAAATAATTCTTTAGATAAAAGGCAATTTTTGGGGGCAGGAGATCAAGGAATTATGTTTGGTTATGCAACTAATGAGACTGATGAATTCATGCCATTACCAATTGTTTTATCTCATAAATTGGCTAAAAAACTTTCTGATGTTAGAAAATCTGGAACTTTGAAATATTTAAGGCCAGATGGAAAAACTCAAGTTACAGTTGAATATAACGAGGAAAGTCCTGAGAGGATACATACTATTTTAATATCGGCACAACATGATGAATATGTTTCTCAAGATCTTATATATAATGATATGATCGAATATGTCATAGGAAATATTGTACCATCAGAGTTTATAGATTGTAATACTAAGTATTTAATAAATCCAACTGGAAGATTTGTTATTGGTGGACCTAAGGGAGATAGTGGTCTTACAGGAAGAAAGATAATTGTTGATACATATGGAGGTTTCTCAAGGCATGGAGGAGGAGCGTTTTCTGGGAAGGATCCAACGAAAGTTGATAGGACTGCAGCTTATGCAGCGAGGTGGGTTGCTAAGAATATAGTCGCTGCTGGGATATGTGATAGAGTTGAGATTCAATTGTCATATGCAATAGGTGTAGCTAATCCCCTATCATTATTTATTGAAAGTTTTGGAACTGAGAAAATTAAATTAAATGAAATATATGAGATAATAAATAAGGTATTTGACTTGAGACCGGCAAGTATAATAGAAGATTTAAATTTAAGAAGACCTATATATAGACAGGTTTCTTGTTATGGTCACTTTGGTAGGAACGATTTAGATATTACATGGGAGAGTTTAAATAAAGTTGAAGAAATTAAATCTTTAATAAAATAGAGGATTATCCTTGTATATCCTCTATTTTTTTTCCACCTACAAATACATGCTTTATATTTATATTCTCATCAAATATAACCATGTCAGCATCATATCCTTCTTTTATCATACCTTTTATTGAATTAACATTACACACTTTAGCTGGATTTATAGTTAATAATTTGATGATTTCATTTAATGGAATGTTTAAATTATTTCTGATATTTCTTATCGCTCTATCTAAAGTTAAAACAGATCCGGCGAGTGCACCATTGTTTAATCTTGCCTCTGAATTTTTAACTATGACCTCTTGCCCACCTAGAGAATATGTTCCGTCTTTCATACAGCAAGCACGCATTGCATCTGTAATTAAGATTATTTTATCTGTAGATTTCATTTTGAGGGCTATTTCAAGCGTTGCGTAGTGGATATGGATACCATCTAATATGCATTCTGCAGTTATGTTTGAATTCAGTATGGCTCCAGTAGCTCCAGGATTTCTATGATTAAATGGACTCATGGCATTGAATAAATGAGTTGCATGCGAAATTCCACTTTCTATTCCACAAATGGCTTCCTGATAATTTGCATTTGTATGACCTATTGAAGCAACTATGCCTTTAGAATTCAGATATTTTATCAATTCTAGTGCTCCATTTATTTCAGGTGCTATAGTTACTAACTTTACTATTTCTTCATAATCACCTGTTATTTCTTTGAATTTATCTATTGACGCTTCTAATACAAAATTTGGATTTTGTGCTCCTATTTTATGTTTGCTGATAAACGGACCTTCTAGATGAGCACCTAAAATATTATTTGAGATAGTTCCTTTTTTCATTACTTCTTGGATATTTTTAAGGGCATTTCTAATATCTTCTTTTGAGCATGTCATTGTGGTTGGTAGAAAGGAGGTTACACCGTGTTTTAAAACATTTTTGCATATTTCTTCTAGGCTTTCATGACTTGCATCCATTGTGTCATATCCATTAGTTCCATGTATGTGTATATCTATGAATCCTGGAGATAGGTACATATTTTCACCATCTAAAATTTCACCATCATATTTTGGAGAATGGTTCAGAAAAATTTTATGAATTTTACTATTGTGTACCACTACACTTCCAGGAGTTATAGAATCATGGAATATTATTTGTACGTTTTTTATTAACAAATATCTCACTTCCTTTTTTTTATTTTAGATTTAATAATCTCTTATGTCAAATTAAATCAGAGGATATTTTGTGATATAATTTCATGAAATAGTACTTTTAGTACTTTTGTTTTTATGGAGAGGGTTATGAGGAAAATATTTGGAACTGTTAAGAAAATTATATATTCTTCCAATAATTTTTGTGTGTTTAAAATATTATCTGAAAATGGAAAAGAGATTATATGTATTTCTGACCTTGGTAGTGTTTGTTTTAATGAAAATGAGAAACTATGTTTAGATGGGGATTATGAAATTAATTCTAAATATGGAGAACGATTTAGGGTACGCAGTTCTGAAAGAATAGAATTTATTAGTAAGGGTGATATTGAGAAGTATCTATCTTCATCTTTATTTACAGGTATTGGAGCTAGAACAGCTAAGAAAATTGTGGAGCGATTTGGCGAGGATACCTTAGACATAATAAGTAACAACGTAGACAGGATTAAGGAGGTTGAGGGTATTGGTGATAAGAAGTTTTTAGAAATAAAGAGTGCTATCAGCAATAGTTTAACCAACAAAGAAATAATTTTGAAATTAGTGAGTTTGGGATTGTCTCTTGAGAATTCAAGTAAGATATATAATATTTTTCATGAATCTTCAATAGACGTAATAAAAAGTGATCCTTACATATTGATTGATAAATTGCAGTCATTTGGGTTTAAAAGAGCGGACTTAATTAGGCAAAGATTGAATATTCCGAACGATCATTTTAATAGAATTAAGTACGGAATATTGTATGTACTTAAAGAAAAAATAAAGTTTGGAAATACGTTTTTACCGTATGATGATTTAATGAATTTTTGTATGAAGACGCTTTTAGTTAATAGAGATAAAATATGTAATGTTTATAATGAAATTTTAAGTAAAGGAATCATAGTGGAGAAAATATTTAAGAAAGGTAAACATGAAATTAGATGTGTTTTCATGACAAGTATGTATGTAGCAGAACACGAAATATGTTCGAATTTAGTAAAGTTATTTATATATTATAAAAATAAAATTTCTATTGATATCCAGAGGGAAATTTGGAATTTTGAAAAAGAAAATAATATAAAATTTTCAGAGGACCAGGTTAGAACTCTTGTTTCAAGTATAAGTAATGGTGTGCACATTATAACAGGTGGGCCTGGTACTGGAAAAACAACGATAGTAAAGTTTATTTTAAATGTTTTTGTTAGAAATGGTTTTAAGGTTATTATGGCAGCTCCAACTGGAAGAGCTGCTAAGCGTATGATGGAAGCTACTGGTTTTGAAGCGAGAACAATACATAGAATTTTGGAAATATCGAGTACTAGTGAAGAAGGATATTCTTTTTCTAGAAAAAGTGATAAAAATGTGATTAAATGTGATACTATTATAGTAGATGAGTCTTCAATGCTTGACGTCTTATTGGGAAGTAAATTGTTTAGTTCTTTGGCTGTTGGAACAAAGGTTATAATAGTTGGTGATGTAAACCAATTGCCTTCTATTGGTCCTGGGAATTTTTTGAAAGACTTAATGGATAGCAATATATTTCCGGTGTCGGAATTGAGTACAATTTACCGTCAGGCTAAGAATAGCTATATAGTTTTGAACGCCCATAAAATAAATAATGGTGAAGAATTAGTACTTAACCAAGCAAATAGTGATTTTTACGTTGTGAATGGAAATAGTGAAGAGGATATTTGTAATATATTAAAGGAACTGGTTATGGAACGCATACCCAAGTTCTTTTCGGATAAAATAGACAATTTAAAGGATATACAAATACTGTCACCGGTGAGGAAAGGAGTTTTGGGTATCCAAAACTTAAATTCTATATTTCAGGAATGTATGAATTGTAGGGTTAATAATAAAAAAGAAGTGATATTTTTTGGAACTTGTTATAGGTTAGGAGATAAAGTCATACAAACGAAAAATAATTATGATTTAATAGGATATAACTTAGAAGATGACAAGGAAATTAGAGGAGTATTTAATGGAGATATAGGATATATATGTGATATAGACGGTAAAACTATTAGTATAATTTATGATGAAAGTAAAGTTTTTAAATTTGACAAGTCGAATTTGGGTGATATCGAACATGCTTATGCTATAACTGTGCATAAGAGTCAGGGAAGTGAGTTTCCTATTGTGCTTATACCTGTATTCAAGGCTGCTAATTTTCTGATGAATAGTAATATCTTGTATACTGGAGTGACGAGGGCAAAAAAGTTTGTAGTGTTGGTTGGTAGTATAGATGACTTGATATACATGGTTAAAAATACTTCGTCTGTGGTTAGATATTCGGCATTAAAATATTTGTTTAAAGAGGTATTGAATTTATCGTATGAAAATTTGGGAGGGATATAAAATTTTACCAAGTAATATAAATATGGAATTAAGTTACAATAGTATTGTCAGATGGTTTTTCTATGCTAAAGATGAGTTTTTGAATTTTATATCACATCCTTTCTATGATTTGAAATTGATAATGGAAGTTTTAATGGAATTGCTTCGTCGTGGGAGTAAAATTTTATATATAACTCATGATAAGGGTTATATAAAGAAAAAAATGGAGTTATTTGATTGTAATTTAGGAGGTTTGATTTTTTCTGAACCATTTACTTATTTTGACAGAGGTTTCAAATTTGATTTAGTTATATTTGATGATATAACAGGAATATCCAGAATTGATGATGATTTCATAATATCTTATTTAAATATAGTATCTGCTAGAAAGAAAATAATTATGAGTATGAAAGAACTTGTGAATGCTCGTAAGGTGTATGCACTAAATAATGATATGATTCGTTTTAAAGAACCTAGGAGTATACAAACAAGAATTGATTTAAACCAAGATATACCACATGTTGTTTTTAAGTTCTTCGAATGGTTTTTTGATAATAAATCTAAAGTAATATTAATTACAAAAGATATTAGTTCAAGCAAGAATGTTTACAATTATATGAAAAAATATATATCTATATCTCCTAAACTTAATAATCTTTTTATTGATATGGATTTTAAATCTTTTTCTCACTTTGAGAATAGACTCAATTTAACACCTTACATATATGTAACATCTATTAATTTTTTGAATGAATTTTATCAATTTATATTGAAAAATTCTAGTAAAGTATACAATTTCAATATTGTAGTGTTTTTTGCATCTGATAGAGCTTTTAATTACAAAAATTTATTAAGCTTATGTGGGATTTCAGATTTTTTAAGAGATTGTAAAAATGAAGTTATATTTGTATCTAATTATGAAAACATGGAAATACTTATGGCAAAAAGAATTTCGAGGAGTTATAACAAAAGGATTTGGGAATTTGGATTGAAAGAATCTTAGACATGGTGTATCCAAGTGTGCCAGTTTGTGTAAGCTGCTCAAGCAGTTTAGGTTATGGGTATTTATGTCAAGAATGTAGCCAAAATATAAGTTTTAATAAAAGTCATGATAAAAAATGCTTTGAGGATTTTGAAGTAAATTATGCAGCATATTATTGTGGTGTCATTTAAAATATAATATATAATTTTAAAGTTAATAAAAATTTTCAATGCGGAGAGTATTTGGGGGGTGTTTTGTTTAATTATATTGTTAAAAATAATATGGAATTTGATTATTTAACGTATGTTCCTAGAGATAGGAATAAGATTAAAAAAGAGGGATTTGATCAAAGCTATTTCTTGTGTAAATTTTTAGGAATAAGGTTAGGAATTCCATTCTTAAATGCAGTTTACTGTAAGGGTAAAGAGCATGATCAAAAATACATGAATGTTGCAGATAGGAAGGTTAATGTTAATGGTAAATTTTTTGCTTCAAAGCACATAGATAGGTTAAATAATAAGTCAGTCTTGATAGTAGATGATGTGGTTACCACTTGCAGCACCATAAATGAGGTAGTTAGAGTCATTAAAAAAAGTAGTTCTAAAACACGTGTGAGTGTATTGACAATTGCGAAAACTTTAATTTAAAATAGGTGTGAGGCTAGGTTTGTGGTTGAAAATCGATGCTAGTCGCAGGCAAAACGATCCACGTAAGCTAGAACAAGTTTTAGTAATCATGGTGCGGCTTAGAGTAAGTCCTGCCATTAAAAATGAGAGGGTTAGTAGTGAGGGATTAATTTTATTAGCGAAAGCTCCAGCAGGCGAGTGTGGGGGAAAAGACCAGGTCAGCTAGCTTTATTTTGATATTGGGGGGCTTAATGATGAAGGTAGTTATTCACGGAAGGAATATTCAGGTTACGGATGCACTAGAGGATAGTATATGTAAGAAGTTATCTAAATTAGATAAATATTTTTCGGAAGAGTTAGAAGCCCAGGTTACCTTAAGTGTTGAAAAAAATGATCAGATAATAGAGGTTGCTATAGTGTTTAATGGTATGTATCTAAGGGCTCAGGAGAGGAGTTCTGATTTATATGTGGCTATAGATTTGGTTGTTGATAAAATCTATAAGCAGATTAGGAAGCAGAAGACTAAGTTGTTGAAAAGATATCATGATAGCAAGGAATCAAAGAATTCTCACATATTGTTCGATAATATAGAAGTTGATGATTCAGTTGATGAGGATAAAGTTGTCAAAATAAAGAGATTTCCTATAAAGCCTATGTATATAGATGAGGCTGTTTTACAGATGGAACTTATGTGTCATGATTTTTATGTTTTCATAAATGCCGAAACAGATGGTGTTAATGTTTTGTATAAGCGTAGATCTGGTAATTATGGTGTGATAGAGGCTGAATATTAATGTAGTGATTAAGGTGTTCATTAAAGGGACACCTTAATTTATATTTAAGATAAAAATATTAATGTGAAATTTAAAGATTATAAATTTATATTAATTCTTAGATTGCATAAATTTATAAAAATATTTTTAAAATATAGATTGTATGTTTAATTTTTTATAAAATTAAGATAATATAACTGAAGTGTAATTGTGAGGATGAGGACTAATGGGATTATTAGCTAAAGTATTTGGTACATATAGCGATAGAGAATTAAAACAAATTAATAAAATTATTAAAAAGATTAATTTTTTAGAGCCATACGTCCAAAAGTTATCTGATGAACAGTTAAAATCTAAAACTCCTGAATTTAAAGACAGATATAAAAATGGTGAATCTCTTGATAAGATACTTCCAGAAGCTTTTGCAGTTGTCAGAGAAGTATCGAGAAGGGTATTAGGCAAAAGGCATTATGATGTTCAATTAATAGGTGGAATAGTGTTGCATCAGGGTCGTATCGCTGAAATGAAAACCGGTGAAGGAAAAACTTTGGTTTCCACTCCGCCAGCGTATCTAAACTCCATTACTGGTGAGGGGGTTCACATAATAACGGTTAATGATTATTTAGCTCAAAGAGATTGTGATATTAATAAGCCTATTTATGACTTTTTGGGTGTTAGTGTAGCTCCGGTAATTCATGGAATTACATCTAAGCAAAGGCAAGAGGCCTATGCATGTGATATTACATATGGTACCAATAATGAATTCGGATTTGATTATTTAAGAGATAATATGGTTATTTTTAAAGAAGAGAAGGTGCAGAGAGGACTTAATTTTGTAATCATAGACGAAATAGATTCTGTACTTATAGACGATGCTAGAACTCCTCTTATTATATCTGGAGCTGCTGATAAGTCTACAGATTTTTATAAGATTGCTGATTATTTTTCTAAAACTTTAAAAGAAAATGATTATAAGAAAGATGAAAAAACAAACTCTGTAATATTGACTGATGAGGGTGTTAGAAAGGCTGAGGCGTTTTTTAAGGTTGATAATTATGCAGATCCAGAAAATATGAGTATTCAGCATCACGTATCTCAATCTCTACGTGCTAATTATGCTATGAAGAGAGATAAGGATTATATTGTTATAGATGGAAAGGTAGAGATAATTGATGACAATACAGGGCGTGTTATGGAGGGAAGACGTTATGGTGATGGATTGCATCAGGCCATTGAGGCTAAGGAAGGAGTCAAGGTCGAAAAAGAATCCAAGACTTTAGCGACTATTTCTTATCAAAATTTATTTAGAATGTATAAAAAATTAAGTGGAATGACTGGTACTGCTGCAACCGAGGAAAATGAATTTAGAGAAATTTATAATTTGGATATAGTTGTTATACCTACTAACAAGCCTGTGAAGAGAGAAGATCACCCTGATAAAGTTTTTAAAACAGAGGGTGGTAAAATAAGAGCTATTATTAAGGACGTAGAGGAAAGTAATAAAAAAGGTCAGCCAGTTTTAGTTGTTGCTCCAAGCATTTCTAAAGCAGAAGAGATGTCAGATCACTTGAGAAAAAAAGGAATGAAACATCAACTTTTAACAGCTAAGTCACATGAGAAGGAGGCTGAAATTGTAGCCCAAGCGGGTCAAGCAGGAATGATAACTGTAGCAACTAATATGGCAGGAAGAGGTACTGATATAAAGTTAGGTAAAGGTGTGAACGAAGTTGGCGGATTAAAGATAATAGGGACGGAACGTGCCGAATCTCGCAGGGTTGATGGTCAAATGAAGGGAAGGGCTGGAAGGCAAGGTGACCCTGGAAGTTCTAGATTTTATATAAGTTTAGATGATGATTTGATGAGAATATTCGGTTCAGATAGATTAAAATTAGTTGTCGATAGGTTGGGACTTTCAGATGAAGATGCTATTGAGAGTAGGTTCGTGTCGAAAGCCATAGAGAATGCACAAAAAAATGTTGAGGGAAATAACTTTGATGTAAGAAAGTCTTTGATAGGGTATGATGATGTTATAAATAAGCAACGTGAGATAATATATTCTCAGCGTTCTCGTGTTTTATGTGGAGAAGATCTTAAAGAACAAATAAGTTCAATGATAGAAGATGTTGTGTCATATGAGATAAATGTACACTTATCAAAATTAGATTCTGAATCTGACGAAGATGATTTAAAAAAATTGGTTGAGTACATGGAGCTACTTTATGTTCCTGTTGGTCTTATTAATGTTTCTATGTTAAAAGAATTAACCCATAAGGAAATAATAAATAAATATGTTACTATCGCTAAGAGAATATATAAGGGTAAGGAAGAAGAGTTTGGGGAAAAGCAACTTAGAGAAGTGGAGCGTGTTATACTTTTACGTGTTGTGGATTTGAAATGGATGGATCATATAAATAATATGGATCATTTAAAACAGGGGATAGGTCTTAGAGCTTATAAACAGCAAGATCCAATTCAAGCATATCAGTATGAAGGAAGTGCCATGTTTGAAGATATGATCAGAAATATAAAATTGGATACGATAAAATATTTAATGCATGTTAGAAGTGATAAAGCACCTCAAAGGGAAAGAGTCATGAGAGAATATGGAACAAATTCGTCTTCAAATAATTCAAAGGAAAAGACTATTAAGAAGGAAGCTAAGATTGGTAGGAATTATATTTGTCCTTGCGGCAGTGGTAAAAAATATAAATCTTGCTGTGGGAAAAATATTTAAATTGTATGGCTGCTCTCTTAGGCAGTCTTTTATAATAGGAGGGAATTAGTTTAATATGCTTGATTATCAATATTTTAAGAATGAATTTAAGCACATCAGTGATAGTTTTGAAATTATTAGGAGGTCTCTTTGACATAGATTTACTGAAAAAGAAAATTGAAGAGTATGACATTATGATGGAGGATGCTGAATTTTGGAATAATTCTACCGAGAGTTCTTACGTATCAAAAAATTTTAAATTGTGTAAAAGTAAGGTTGAAGAATTTGAAAGTTTACTTAGTACGTTTGATTATTTAGGAGAGTTATTGGAACTCATAAAGTGTGAGGAAGATGAAGAATATACTGACACGTTTGAAACTGATTTCTCAAAATTCAAATCTTCTTTCGATAAGTTTAATATAAAAACTTTACTAAATGGAGAATATGACAAAAATAATGTCTTTTTATCTTTGCGTTCTGGTGCGGGTGGAGTTGATGCTCAAGATTGGACTGAAATGCTTTTTAGGATGTATGTGAGATGGTGTGAGGCAAATAAGTTTTCCATAGAAGTTATAGATGAGGTTGTTGGAGATGAGGCCGGTATAAAAGGAGCTACTATAAAAATATCTGGTGAATATGCCTATGGGTATTTAAAAGGAGAAAAAGGAATCCATAGATTAGTTAGAATATCTCCTTTTAATGCAAATGGAAAGCGTCAGACATCTTTTGCTTCTGTTGAGGTTCTCCCCGAAATTGAAAATATAGAAGAAATAAAAATAAGTGATAATGATTTGAAAATTGATACATATAAAGCAAGCGGTGCTGGTGGTCAACATGTTAATAAAACGGAATCGGCTGTCAGAATAACACATTTGAAAACTGGAATAGTTGTACAATGTCAAAATGGACGAAGTCAAGCTTCTAATAAAGAGATTGCGATGAAAATGCTTTTATCAAAACTAATAGAACTAAAAGATAGAACACATAAAGAGAAACTTGAAGATTTGACGGGTGATTTGAAGGATATAGGATTTGGCAGTCAAATAAGGTCGTATGTTCTTCATCCTTATTCAATGGTTAAGGATCATCGAATAGATGTAGAAACATCTGATGTTTTAGGAGTATTGGATGGGAAGATTGATATTTTTATAGGTAAATATATTAGAAAATTTTCGAATGATTAGGCATTAAAGTTGTGGAGGGATTTTTAAATGGATATCTTTAAAGTTTTATCGACAGAGTTTTCTATACAAGAGAAATATGTGGTAAATGTAATAAATCTCCTAGACGATGGTAATACAGTCCCTTTTATAGCCCGTTATAGAAAAGAAATGACGGGATCTCTCGATGATATCGTTTTAAGAGAACTTGAGTTAAGACTTCAATATTTAAGGAATCTTGAGGATAGAAAACAAAGTACCATTAGGCTCATTGATGAACAAGGGAAGTTAACTGAACAATTAAGAGAAGAAATTATAAATTGTAAGACGTTAATAGAGGTTGAGGATATATATCGTCCATTTAAACCTAAAAAGAGAACTCGTGCTACCATAGCTGAGGAAAAGGGACTTAAGCCTTTGGCAGAAATTGTCCTATCTGGGGTATGTGACAATGTATTTCTTGAATGTAACAAATATATTAATGAGGATTTGGGAGTTGGTAATGTACAAGATGTTTTAAATGGAGCTAAGGATATAATAGCTGAGATTGTATCTGATGATTACGATTTTAGGAAATTCATTCGAACGTACATATTTGATAACGGAGTTTTGTGTACACATGGAGACAATGAAGAAAGAAATCAATATGAAATTTATTATGAATACAGTGAAAAGTTAAAAACTATACCTTCTCATAGGATTCTGGCTATAAACAGAGGTGAGAAAGAGAATATTTTAAAAGTTAAAATTGATTATGACTCTGATGTTATTTTAAATTACGTATATTCAAAGATAAGAAACGAAAATGAAGATTGTAATAAAATCATTTATGATAGTGTTCAAGATTCGATAAAAAGATTGATAGTACCATCGGTAATTCGTGAAATAAGAAAAGAGTTGACTGAAGCTGCAGAAGACAGTTCTATAATAATCTTTAAAGAGAATTTGAAAGCATTGTTGATGCAACCGCCTATAAAAGGAAAGTTTGTTATGGCTATTGATCCAGGATTCCGTACTGGATGTAAAGTTTGTGTATTGGATGATATGGGTAAATATTTAACTTCTGTCGCTATATATCCTAATCAACCATTAAATAAAGTGGATGAAAGTAAGAAGATTTTAAAAGATTTAATATATACGTATGGTGTTGATCTGATATCCTTAGGAAATGGTACGGCTAGTAGAGAAACGGAAGAGATTGTTAGCGAAGTTATAAAAGAAGTAAAGGATCAAAAGGATATTGATGTGGCTTATGTTATAGTATCAGAGGCCGGAGCTTCTGTATATTCTGCTTCTGAATTAGCCAGTAAGGAGTATCCTGATCTTGATGTAACAGTGAGAGGGGCTATATCTATAGGTAGGAGATTGCAAGATCCATTGGTTGAACTTGTTAAAATTGATCCTAAATCAATAGGAGTGGGGCAATATCAACATGATATAAACTCTAAGAAGTTAGGAGAATCTTTAAGGATTGTAATAGAGGATTGTGTGAATTCCGTTGGCGTTGATCTTAATATAGCAACTCCTGCAATTTTATCTTATATTTCTGGCATAAATTCATCAATTGCAGAGAATATAGTTAAGTATAGAGAAGAAAATGGAAAATTTAAAAATAGAAGTGAACTTTTGAAGGTAAAGAGATTAGGAAACAAGGTTTATGAACAATGTGTTGGATTTCTGAGAATAAGTGATGGAGATAATGGACTTGACAATACTTCTGTCCATCCTGAGAGTTATGATGCAACAAGGAAATTTTTAGAAATCTTGGATCTTGATGTCGATGAGCTTAAATTTAGAGGGAGGATATGTAATCTAGATGAAAAGCTTAAACATTTTGATAAGCAAGATATTTTATCTAAGTTAAGAATTGGAGAAATAACACTAAATGATATAATAAATGAGCTCAAGAAACCAGCTAGAGATCCCAGAGAAGATTTACCAAAACCCATATTTAAGAAAGGGGTTTTGAGTATACAAGATTTGAAAGAGGGAATGATTCTAACAGGAACTATTAGAAATATTTCAGATTTTGGTGCATTTGTCGATATAGGTGTGCATCAAGATGGGCTAGTTCATAAATCCCAAATGTCTCACAGATTTGTAAAACATCCATTGGATATTGTTAAATTAAATGATATTATTGAGGTTAAGGTAATTGATATTGATCCAGATAGGAATAGAATTTCTTTGACAATGAAAATTTGATTATATTTAGGGAGTGTGCTTTATATGGGTATTAGGAATTATGAGTTTAGTACAAAAGTGAAAATTGGCATATTGGTAGCAGTATCAGTGATTTTAATGTATTTTAGAATTGGAATTCCAATATTTCCTAGTTTCTTAGATTTTGATTTATCTGATATTCCAGTATTATTTATAGCTATGTATTTTTCTCCGATTTTAGGGGTTGGAGCTATGGCAATTAAAAATATTCTTATAATTCTAACTATGGGGAGTTTCACTTATGGAATAGGGGAATTTGCAAATTTCTTAATAGGATCAAGCTTTATATTTGTTGCTAGTAAGGTTTTTTTTAAATTGAAAGGTAGGACAAGGTGTTTAATATCTTACCTACTGGGGACATTTACTTTGGTCGTAGTTGGTGTTTTATCAAATTATTTTTTAATACTCCCAGTGTATCTAAAGGTCTTAGGGCTTAATTTAAGCAGTATTGTTGGGGAGGGAGGTACTGTATTGAAATATTTAATTTTTTCAATAATTCCTTACAATATAGTCAAATCTATTATAATTTTTATCCCAACAGTAGTTATATTTTATAGAGTTAAAAAAAATAAATTCTAGGAATGTCACCTAGAATTTTTTCATAACTATGGCATTGTCTGTTGGATTTCTATAGTAGTTTATTCTCTTACCAATTTCTATAAAATCAAAACTTTTATATAGCTCTATGGCTTTTATGTTTGACTCTCTGACCTCTAAGAAGAATTTATATCCTTTAAATTTATCAAATAAATGATTTAATAACATTTTGCCAAATCCATTTCTTCTGTAAGCTTTATCTATAACTATATTTGTTACGGATATTTCATCCAATATTACCCAAACACTTAAAAATCCAATTAAATTATTTTTATAAATTAAGGAAAAGTATTTTGAATACTCATTATTAAAATCTTCCATATATGAATTCATATTCCATGAGTTTTTTAAATAAGTATTGCTAAGATTGTATATTGAGTGCAGATCTTCGATTGTTGAACAACGTATCGAAATATTAATTAATTTTTCCATTTTTGTTTTTAAGTAAGGTTTCCTGAGCTTGGGAAACCCTTATATAAGATGGTTTTGATAATTTGGAATCATCAAATATATTCAATTTAAATTTTTTAATTCCGAGCAATGCATAATCATATGAGGTCATTGGTTTTTTATTGAAGAATGGATTGTTAAAATAACTTTTGATTTTCTCTTCAAATTTAGTTGTATCATCTCCTGTAAACAGAATGTCTTCCACATTTCCATGTTTTTTTATCAAAAAGTCTTTAATGTTATCTATGTGTATTATATTTCCTTCGTTTGAATTGTTTGGTATTAAAGATTTGCTTGAGAAAGAGTTTATATAGACTTCATCTCTAAGAGCATCTATTATAGAACAAGTTATTCCATTAAAATTTTCTCTGAAACATAATGAGTCTAGAGAAGATAAGGATATCATAGGCTTATTTAATGAATATGAGAATGCCTTTATTATAGAAAATGCAATTCTTAGACCTGTAAAACTACCAGGACCCTTTGATATTATAAATCCATCCATATCCTTTAATTTCAAATTTGATTTTTTTAGTGTCATGTCAATGATATCTATAGAATTTATTGAATGATTTTTCATATTATAAATGCTAATTCCTGAAAGTAATGTTTCATTATTTGTAACACAACAACTTATGATAGGAGTATTTGTATCTAAAGTCAAAAGAATCATTTTTCTAAATCTCCTCGTTTATTTTATCGATGAATTTTGTTAAGATGCTTTCCTGATCTTGTGAAAAATTAAATCGAATCTCTCTCTGAGTTTCATTTAGATTTTTCAATTTTATGTAATTGGTATTTTGAGGAAGAAGATCTTTTATTTTAGATGACCATTCAATAATTGTAATTGCATTATCTTTTAAATAATCATCAAATCCTATTAAAAACATTTCTTCTACAGAATCTATTCTATAGACATCGAAATGGTATAAATTTAAAGTTTGACAGCTATATTCATTAACTAAATTAAAAGTTGGACTCTTTATCTCATTATGTATATTTAATCCTTTACCAATTCCTTTAACTAAATGAGTTTTTCCAGAACTCATATCACCATCAATTCCAATTAATATTTTTGAATTCAATACGCTTCCGAGTAAATTTCCAATTTTGATTGTTTTATTTACGTTTTCTGAGATTACGGTATACTTCAAATGTTCACCTCGTCTTAAATTAATATAAATTTAATTATACTTTAAATTATAAAATTAAACATTGATTTTCACGAAAAAATATATTATACTTAGCTAGTATTTAGGGGTATAGCTCAATTGGTAGAGTAGCGGTCTCCAAAACCGTTGGTTACGGGTTCAAGTCCTGTTGCCCCTGCCAAAGTTTGAGGTCTGTCTTTATATAAAGGCAGGCTTTGCTTGTTTTTAGAATATTTTATAAAATTTTATAGCATTTATTTAAAATTGGGAATGATAAGGAGGATTTTTATGAGTCAGTATTTAGTTGATTGGGCTGTTGAGTTACAGAGTATTGCACAAATAGGAATTACGTATGCAAAGGACGTTTACGATACAGAAAGGTATAGGCGCATACGTGAGATATCTGCAGAAATTATGTCCAAGGTGTCTGGATTAACGTTTGAAAAAGTAAGATCTATATTTTGTAACGAGGAAGGTTATCAAACACCTAAATTAGATACTAGAGCGGCTATATTTAAAGATAATACCATATTGCTTGTTAAAGAAAATAACGGTAAGTGGTCTCTACCTGGAGGATGGGTTGATGTTAATCTATCTATTAAGGAAAATATTATAAAAGAGGTTAAAGAGGAGACAGGATTTGATATTATTGCAGATAAAATTATTGCTATACAGGATCGTTCAAAGCATAATTTTCCCAAATACGCTTATGGAGTATGTAAAATATTTATTTTATGTTCTGTTGTTGGCGGAAAGTTTCAAAAAAATAATGAGACTGAGGAATGCAAATATTTTCCTTTGAAAAACCTTCCAAAATTATCTACCGATAGAAATACATTAGAACAAATTCAAATGTGTTTTAATGCATATAGTTCTGAAAAATGGGATACAGAATTTGACTAATGTTTTATTAGTCATATATTTTAAGAAAATGAAAAGGGAGAATAAATTCTGCTTTTCATATGTATGAAACATTCAATATCTCCATTGAGTGATAATATATGTAAGAACATGTCTCGCATAAATTAAAATTAAATATATTTTTGCCATCCATATAAGATTTATTGCAACAATAACATATTTTCATTTATTAACAACTCCTAATCATGAGGATATACTCTATTGATTCCAAGTTAAAATATTTTTATACAATGAGTTAAAAATTCATTTTTAAAAGATTTTCTATATAATAATTTTTTTAAAAATGTTTAAAAAAATTAAAAATATACATAATAAATTATTATGTAATAAATCTTTGTGGTAAGCATATATTTTACTTTGGAAATATAGGAGCATATATAGCACTTATGTGGGAGGGGTTTAAGTTGAATTCACAGTATCACAACGATGAAAAGTTTTATTCTAATGGAAATAGGAGCTTAATCGATGAAATTATTAATATTGAAAAATTAAGAAAATTGGATGATAGATATATAATAACAGATATTTGTAAAGATATAGATTTAAAATATTATGTTGATGATGAAGTATTTAATGTTTACCATAGTTCGTTCGGATTTAGTTTATCATTTGATAATAAAACATTTAAATCCTTAGCAGGATTTATTGATGTAGATATGAGTACTGCAAAGGATAAAGATAGATTTATTTTATTTTTGAAAAATATAATGAAGAGTAAGAAAATAAATCTTTCAGGTAGGTACTTTAGAGAGATTTTAAATAAATTTTTAGATAAAAACGTTAAAGAAATTATTGATTTTAAAGATGATATTCGTATTTATACAAGTAAGATTGTTGATAATGATAGAGAATTGATCTTTGTCACAATAAAGTGAGACGCTTAAGTTTAAGCGTTTTTTTATTTTTTAAATATTCTTTGCTTAAAAAGGAAAAATTAAATAAAACTTTAAATGATTGGAAGGAGATAAAATGCATAGAAAAATTTTAATATTGGTGGCTATATATGGTATAATCATTGAATCAATTATAGTGAGTTCAATGGAAATCTTTGAATCTCAGAAATATTTAAATTACATTGAAGAAAAAGTTATATATCTAACTTTTGATGATGGTCCTAGTCCTAATACAATTGATATATTAGATATTCTGAATGAGGAAGGTGTTAGGGCTACTTTTTTTGTGATAGGAAAGCAGATAGATACTCACAAAAATATAGTAGAGAGGCTTGAAAATTCACATATGTGTATACTCCCACATACTGATACTCACAATTATAGACAAATATACAAAACTGCTGAAGACTATTTTATTGATTTAAACAATTGTAAAGATAAAATAAAAAGTATTATAAATAAAGATCCTGTTAACTTTGTGAGATTCCCAGGCGGAGTTAATAATGATTTACTACGAAATGATGTTTTGAAAGAAATTAGAGAAAAATTTTTAGAATATCGGTATTATTTTATAGAGTGGAATGTATATGGTCTTGATGCAGAAATTACTTCCAAAGATGCAAATGAGATATATGAATCTACAGTTAATCAATTACTTAATACGTCCAAGGCAATAGTTTTATTACATGATGGTTACGGTAATAGAAATACGGTCGATTCATTAAGATTAATCATACATAAGGCTAAAAAATTTGGATATAAGTTTAAAACTTTGGAAGAGATAACAGAAAAAGATTTTGATTATTTTATGAGAAAAAATGTAATAAATAAAAGGGGATAGAATTTTAATTGTTTTAAATTTTGGGGGATTTGAGTATGGCTAAGTTTTTTTTGAGTTTGATTTTATCAATAAGTTTTATTTTAACTAATGTTATTGCCAAGGAAAGTAGCAGTTTAGATCCACATGTTTACGGAGAAGCTTATGTAGTAATAGATGGTGAAACAAATGAAGTTATTTTGGGTAAAAATATTGATCAAAAAATGTATCCTGCAAGTATAACTAAGCTGATTACAGCTATTTTATTAGCTGAACATAAAAATCCATCTGATATTTTAGAGTTCACACAATCTGCAAAGGAGGTTCCGGAATATTCGGTTAATTTAAATTACTATCCTATGGAAGTTGGTCAAGAGTTAAGTGCAGATTTTGTAATGAAGTCCATTCTTATATTCTCTGCCAATGATATGGCACAAGTTGTGGCTGATAACATTTCTCATAATTTAAATGTCCCTTTCGAAGATGTGATGAATAATAAGCTTAAAGATTTAGGGTTGAATAATACAAATTTTAAGAATGCTATAGGATTGGATAATGATGACCATTATTCAACAGCGTATGATTTAGCTATTTTATTAAAAGAGGCTTTGAAGTATGAATGGATAAGAGAAGTTATGAGTACGAGGAATACAACTGTTTCTTTACCTGATGGGTCTTTAGTGGTTTATGAGAATTCAAATAAGTTAATTGGTATTGAAGGAATGATAGGTGGTAAGACGGGGTATACATCGAGGGCTGGAAGAACCTTAGTCGGTGCATTTGAGAATGATGGGAGACTGTACATAGGAACCGTGTTGAAATCTGTATATGATGCAGATGATTCATATGTTTTTAATGATATGTTGAATATAGTAAAGTCTTCTATCACACGAGAGAAGACTTTACTATATAGGTCTGGTGATGAGAATTTTATGACAGCACCACTTGAATATAAGCTTTTTGGGTTTTTTGGTCCAAATAAGGTAAAGGAAGTACCCATAATGTTAAAAGAAGATGTGTACATATATGATAATCAGTATAATATGGATAATATTTCTACTAGCCTAGTGTTAAACCAAAATATAAATATTTTTACAAATGGGAATACTCCTATAGGGACTTTGAACTTAAAGATATTGGATTATGAACAATCGTACGAAGTTATAGCAAATATGTCAGATTTATTAGTTGAAAATTTATACATATATGTATTAACATTAGTTGGAGTTTTGATTGTAATTTTGTCAGTTGTATTTGTGTTTTTAAAGATATCTAAACGTAAAAGAAGTAAGAATATTTGGAGATAGAGTACCAAAATAGTTGCTATATTGGCAACTATTTTTTTTAACTTATTGCATTATAAATTTATTTAATATATTATTAAATTTGATAAATTTGGTATTTTTTGTATTAATTTTATACTTACAACTTTAGCTTTTATCAAGGACGTGTACTTTTATGAAAATTAAAAAAATTAATATAAGTAATTTTGGCATATTGAGTAAAAAAAGTTTAAATTTAGAAAATGGGATCAATGTAATTTATTCTGAAAGTAAGCAAACAAAGACTATTATTCAGAATTTTATAGTTTGTTTTTTGTATGGTATGGACAATGATAGAAAAGTATTTAAGAGTATGTTTAGAAGAAAGTATTCTCCCTTTGCTATGGAACGAACGAAGGGAGAAATTGTAATTGAGACGAATAATGTTGAGTATTCAATAGAACGAAGTTTTGGAGGCTCGAAATCTCAAGATGCTACCAGTGTGACTCGGATACTTGATGGACAAGAAGTGTTCGATTTAAATTTGGATCAACCTGGAATGAGTTTTTTGGATATGGGATTTGAAGCTTTTCATAGAACCATGTTCGTCAAAAGTATAGATGAGTTTGTGAAATTTAATAATGGTTCTAAGCTTATGAACGATATCGTTAAAATTCAGGAGAATTTTGATAAAAGGTTTTCTTTTGATAATGCAGTTCACTTAATTAATAATGCAAAAAATATAATCAAAGGAATAAAAGTTTCGGATAATTTAAATGAGCTTTATAGTAGGTACTTGGAATTAAATAGTGAGTTGGATCAGGCTAATGAAATAATGTCTTTAAATTCTTTGGATGAGGAGAAATTAAAAAATCTACATAAAAGGAAAGAGTACTTATTAAATGAATATTCTCAGGTAGAACTCAGTAGAAAATACTTTAAATATCTAGAGATTGAAGAGGTAGTAGATAGTGTTAACGAGTTGGAAGATGAAATCGGTAAGCTCGAAAAGGACTTGAAAAATGTAAATAATGACATGTTAAAACTAAATGAGGAAAATATAACTAGGGATTTCATAAATGATTTAGCTGATAAGGTACAATCATATAAGGATTTTAAACGCAATATTTTAAAGATAAATAAGTTGGATGTTGATGAGGAATCGAAAATATTTGAAAGATTTGAGTATTTAAATAACGAACTTGATAAGTATTCAATTGTAAGGTCTAATTTTGTTTTTTATAAAGAGTGCATAAGGAAGATAGATCGCCTTAATAACGAAATAGATGGAATAAAAGGAAATGGAAGGTTGAATTCTTTTATAAGAAATATTTCCCGAACTAAAAAAAATAGAAAGAAGAGAAGCTATAGTTTATCGTATGTAATTATAATTAGCATTTCAATCTTGATGGTTATTTTAGCTCCCGTATTTAACTTGGATATGGTGGGAATAGTACTAATAAGTTTAACTTCATTTGCATTATTGGCGATTGCTTATGTTTTTACAATCTTTAGGGATTACAAAGATATAAGAAGTAAGGATATAAATAATGTAGCAGGGAAGTTTTATGATTTTAAGAACCAAATATCAAAAATTGAGAAAGAATTGTATCCTTATACGTATTACAAGATAAAAAAAGATGTTGAAGCTATTGAAAAAATTGAAAATGAGCTAGATTCATTGAGCCTGAGATTTAAAGATGGTGATATGAGCTACATTAACATGATAAAAGATTTTAAATGCCAAGAAAGAGATCTGATCAATATATTGAAAGATTTTGGATTTGAAGATTTGTTCATACAGGATGTTGAAAATTTTATTGAGAATATTAAATTTAAGCTAAATCATAAAGAGGATATTGAAAATAACTTAAAAGAGAAAAATGAGAAATTAATAAATGTACTGGATGGCAGGAATAAGTATGATTTAATGAATGAATTGGAGTCTCTTAGAGAATACTCGAATAATAGGTCAAATAAATCCTCTGATGAGGTTGATAATGAGTATGGTATTTTAAAAATTGAGCTTAAAAAAATAGATGAGGAAATCGTAAATTTGAATCAGAACTTAAAAAATACTCATAGAAGTGAGAGGAAAATTGAAAATATTAGAGCAGAAATATCAAATGTTAAAAATACAATATCCTATTTAGAAACTAAGATAACAAATGTTGATATGTATATTAATAAAGTTACAGATATTTATTATGAGTTTAAGGAGAATCTTTCTCCAGAGATTTTATCTAGAATAGATTATGTGATTAAGTATTTGGTTAAGGATTCTTTTGGTATAGTTAAAACTGAAAGAGCTGTAACTTATGATGGTTCTGTACTTGTGAAAGAGAAATTGGGGATAGAGTTTTTAAATACAGATATGTGGGATTTGATATATTTTGCTTTGAGGATCACGATTGCTGATTTGATCTACGAGGATAAAGGGGAGGTTCCCTTAATATTGGATGATCTATTTTCTTCATACAGTTTTGATAAAATGAAGAAAGCACTTATGTTGCTTGAAAAATATTCAAGAGATAGGCAAGTAATATTATTCACTTCAACTAAGAGAGAAATGGAATATTTAAAAGGGAATGCATACATAGTTAATGTATAAAGAGAAGGGATGATTTGTATAATCATCCCTTTTGTGTTTTGACCTCATCGCAATTTTTATATAAGTTTGATAATAGAATAGGAGTGATAATGGTAGTCAAAATTACAACTATTATTAGAGGTGATACTAAGCTCTCTTTGAGAATTCCACTAGATATTCCCACATTCATTATAACTAATGCCACTTCCCCTCTCGAGACCATACCCATACCTATTCTTGCCGAGTCTAAAAAATTAAATCCGAGCACCTTTGATGATATAAAGCAAGATATAAATTTGCTAAGAGAAGCTCCTATGAACAAAATTATGGTAAATAATATAAGTTTATTGTCAAAAGATGACAAAGTTGTTTGCATGCCTATACTAGCAAAGAAAATAGGTGAAAATATGAAATAGCTTAAATAGTTTAATTGTTTATACACTGTGTGGTGGAAAATATATTTTGAAAAAATAACACCTGTTAAATATGCACCTATTATCGAGGTAACATGAAAGTATTCTTCACTTACGAACGATATTGCAAAACATAGAGCTAAGGCATAAAGTGGCATTCTATGTTTATGCTCTTTATTTATACTGAGATTATTTATAAATGGAGGAAGAAACTTTAGGAGCAAAAATGCAAATGCAAAGAATAAAATCAAACCAATTATGATTGTTTCTATCTTAGTGCTTTGACCTAAAGATCCACCAAACAAAGTAAGTATGAAAACTCCGAGTATATCATCTATGATTGCCGCTCCCATAATTGCAGATCCAGATTTTGATGAAAATACTTTTAAATCCTTCAAAGTTTGGGAAGTTATAGATACTGAAGTTGGTGTGAATATAATTCCTAGAAAGATGCTATCTAAATACGATAAATTCATTAAGAAATATCCTATAGAAAATCCTGTAATAAGGGGAATTATTACACCTATTAATGCTATTAGTGTAGATGATAATCCAACTTTTTTAATGTGTTCAACATCGGTTTCAAGACCTGCATTAAACATTAGAAGTATTACACCTATGTGTGAAGCATACTCCCAAAATGTATCATAGTTAACTAATCTCAGAACTGAGGGACCTAAGAGTATCCCTGCTATTAATGCTCCAACCACATTTGTGATTTTAAGTTTGCTTGTTATAGATCCCAAAAGTTTTGTAAAAACTAAAATTAAACATAATTCAATTAGAAACTTAGGGTTCATAGAACCTCCTCTAAAATCATTTTATCTTCAACGAATTCAGAACAAAATTTAAAAAATCTTTTAATTTAGGCTGTTCATCTGAAGCTATACTGGATAAAATAAAGCTTCCAAGTCCAAAAGTTATAAATATATCTTTTATATCTGCTATGAAGAGATTGTGGATATGTAAAAAATCCAAGCTACCTCCCCAAAAAATTTTATCTATGAGTGAACACAATCCACCGGAAAATAGGAAGATAAATGAAAGTTGAACAATAGGAGTAAGTTGATTTTTAAATATTTTAAATCTGTACATATAAAATATCAACAGGAGGATTATAAAATTTAAGATTGTGAATATTACAAACGGTGCATTGATATTAAATCTGGATGCTATGAAAGATCCTTGACTATTTATGTGAGGAGTTATTGAGAAATAGTCGGGTATAACATTTACTGAATTTAAGGAATTGTACTCAAAAATTAATGAAACAACTATTTTTGAAAATTGATCGATAATACACATAATTAATATTACTGTTGAAGTTATGACTTCCTTAAGTAAGACAGATTTTTTATGATATATGAAAAATCCGTATGATAGTGTAGCCAGAAGTAGTGCAGGTATAAAGTTTAGTGAAATATTGTACAAGCCTCTAATATTTCCTACCATGAATTCGAATAAGCAGTAAGCCATCCAAAGTGAAGTGTATGTTACTAAGAAGTGAATGAGCCTTAAATTTTTCATAGTTCACTTATTTCTCCAAATCAAAATTGTATCCAAAATATAAAATAAATAATAACGTAAAATAAATCAATGTATAATTTGAAAATAAGAAATAATAATATCGATACAGTGTTGAAATTTCAAAACAGAACACTTATAATAACTGGTGTTAGGATCAATTGATACTAATATTATTTTCTTGATATCAGGAAATATTCTCAAAAATTTAGATACTTTTAATTTATTTCACATTGATTTGAGTAATACGACTGTGTACGATTGATTAAGTAGTAACATTAATTTGTAACTTTTGTTAACGATTTGTAGTTTGTAGATGATGGAAAATTTTGTATTAAAACTTAGTTTGTAAAGAATAGAGGAGTACCTAGATGTGTAGGTGCTCCTCTAGTTTGGGTTTGGTAGTTTGTCTTAAGAATTATATTATAGAGTTATATTAGATCTCAAAAACATAAATATAATCGTAAGAAAGTAAGAAAAGAAGAGATAATTTAAGAAAATACGAAATAATATGGTAAAATATTGATTAAATCAAGATATATAAATATGTTAAAAAAAGATTACAAATGTTATGATTGTACCAAGGAAAAGTTATAATATAAGTTTCAATAATTGGTAGTAAATAGTAAAGTAATTTTTAACTTTGTTTTTAAAATTTAGGAGGACAAGTATGAGATCTAGAAAGTTAAGAAAATTAGTTGCAAGTATTGCTATGTTAGCTATGGTTACAGTGGCTATACCAGGAGCTAATGTTAGAGCAGTCGATGTACCTAAGTATGAAAGTGGGTGGGAAGTAAATAAGAGACCTACAGTTGGAACTATAAGTGGTACAGGCACTCAGTTGACTAGTAGTGCTACTAAGTCTACTAGTGGTACTGTGTCAATTGAGAATGTCAAAACAGAGGTATTGACTCAGGATGTGGTAGCTGGAGGAAAGTCTTATTCTGCTAATTCGAGTGAGGGAGGAGTTGTTAGACTAGGTCTGAGAGTGAGCGGCAACTTGGAGAGCTACCTAAGGTCGTATATAAATGATGCCGTTTCAGAGCACAGAGATAATGTTAATACTGTAAACTCTAATAGGCATAACAGTGGTACTACAATAAAGTCAGATAGACAGGTTGAGCTTGCTAAGCGTGTGTATGATTCTTTGTTTGGTAAAGATAGTTCAGGAGTTGCTTTGAATGGTAATTTGAGGTTTAACCTGACTTATGAACTTAACGGGTCTACTAGAACAACGAGTGTAGGATTGTCTGACATAACATTAGATCACCCTACAACCAATTCTTCAGCGATAAATTCGGTTGATGATTTAAGGTCAATAGTGGATGAAAATGGGTTAGTTTATATAACTCTTAGAGGATTGCCAAGCAACATAACTATCACTAACGTTGAGCTTGATTCGAGACAGAGCCTAAGTGTTGTGACGAATACAGCTGGAACTGCTTATTCAACTCAAAGTTCTATAGATTATACTGCTGGAAGAGTGGCTATACCTTCATCAACTTGGTCTCTAACAGGTTCGTTATATCCATCGGTTACTGTTAACGGCACCTCGTACAAGCAATTTAACGATGCTGGAGTATCAAATGTAATTGAAGCTAATGAGCATGTGTTTGTTGATATTTCAGGTAGCACTGTGACGTTGGTTGATATTTTGAAAGATCCTGATAAAGTGGTTACAGGTGTGACTGTTCACGAGAGACGTGGAAACACTTATAATGCGGAAGTTGGAGATTTCGTATCTGGTAAATATAGATATACTGAGAATGGACAAAATAAGATTGCTACTATAGATCATGGTACAAGGTATAGAGATATAAAGATTCTTGGTTTAGCAAATAGGACAACCTATGAGTTTGATTATATGGATATAACTTACAAATCAGGTGATGTTGAGAGAACTCAAAGAGTTTCGTTCAGTAATAGTTTGGCTACAGGTGGTGTAACCGGAAGTAATTATTTGGTCCTAACAACAAGTGATTATTTGTCTTCTCAAATACATGGATATTCTTCTTTAGGAAGTACTTTATATCAGGTAAATGTTGGTAGAAATAGCCTTGAGTATATAATAAAGGTTGATGACGTTACTAATTTAAGCAGGATAGAAGTTAGAGGTTTAAGATCCGGAGAGACTTACACAGTTACTGATGTTAAGTCTCAAGATGGAACAAAAGATAAATCTAATTGGTTCGCTGTAAAAATAGACGGATTAGAGCAAAATAGGACTTATGATTTCTTGTCTATAGAAACGGTTTATAATGAAAATGGAAGAGAAAGGTATGGTACTGCTATTTCATTAGGAAGAAGTTCAGCTGATTTAGGTGCGGTACTGTTCCCGGGTAATAACATACCTACTAATGGATATAACTGGTTCACAACAACAAATAACAATAATGTATCAGAAGCCTGGGTTGATTCTACGCTTAAGTCTGAAGAGGTAGCAGGTGGAGTTAAGTTTTATGGAAGAATTAAAGATGCGGATGATATATTAGATAAAGTTAACGTTTATGTTAAGAATGGGTCAAGTTATGAGAAAATAGATGATTCTAATGTTAAGCTTGAGAAGACTTTCAGAGTTACTAAGGGATTGGATATTAATTCAGATGGAACTATAAGCGGTACTCAAACTATAGATTATCCTTTCATAACTTCTGGAACAGGTTCTACTATTTCTATAACAGAGAGTGACGTTGAGTCAGCTTCTGAAATGGTTGAAGTAACTGTTAGTGGTCTTGCTTCAAATACTTCTAGAGATTTTAGGCTTGAATTTGTGACTACTCGGAATGGAAGTTATGTATCTTCTATAGTTACAGGTAGTATAGGTGCATTTGGATCTATACCTACAAATAATACAAAAGCTCAGCAAACTATAACTAGGTTTGTTAGTGGTAAAGCTGGGGCGACTAAGGTTCAGGTTAATTCATCAAATGTTACTGTTTCTGGAATAACTTCAAGTACAGCTTCGGTTAATGCTGGTATACAAAATACTGGAAAGGAATCTATAGCTGTTGAGGTTTCAGGTGCTTCAGGAGTTACAGCTAAGTATGATGCTACTACCAATTTGATTGAGTTAACGGGTCTTACTTCTGGAACTGAGTATAAGGATTTAAAATTAACTCTTAAGTATGCTGATAAGAGCGCTACGGTGAGTGTGCCTACTTTCAAAACTATAACTCTTTCTAGTAATACAGGAGTTCAAGGTGGAATTGTTGGATATGTTACAAGGGTTTATACAACCTTCTTTGATAGAACTCCAGATCGTGGAGGATTGACTTATTGGACAGATAGATTGACTAGCAAGCAGGAAACTTTAAAAGGATTCTTAGGGCAGCTTTCATTTACGCCTGAGTTATTGCAGAAGAATTTGAGCAATCAGAAATTTGTTGAATCTATGTATGCTATGGTTGATAGAGCTGGTGAAACTGATGGAGTTACTTTCTGGGTTCAAGAAATAGAGAAATCAATAGGGTCAGGTGCCACTCAGAGTGAAGCTAGGGCTAGTATAGTTTCTAGAATGTTGGATACTGATGAAGTTAAGAGTATGGCAACAAGATTAGGTATAAAATTTGAATAGTGGTATTTAAATAGAAAACGAAGTTCATATCGAACTTCGTTTTTTCAATTTAATTTATTTTGTTTCAAGAAACGTATCTATTTGTTCTTTTAAAGGCTTTAAAATATTTTTTATTGCCTCTATATTTTGGGGAGATTTTATTTGATTGAAATAATAAAATGCTCTTGTATAATCTCTGAAACTTAAATATATGAGACCTAGAGTGTGGAGAACGTGTGAGTAAGTACCGTCTATTGTATTAACTCTTCCACTTATATCTCCCACAGATTGGACCATAGCATTTATCTGAAGAAATTTATCGCTCATTACAGAGTCATTTTCCAAAATTAGCTTAAAATAAAATGCATCTAAAGAATTTGGTATTTCATATTCCATATGTTCTATTACTTCTTTTAACAGAGGATACTTTTTATGTGATACAGCTATTTTAGCCAACAAGGTTAATATGTTGTAATAAAAATTTTCAATTGAGTTTTGTGTGTGTTTTAATTTAAGACCTGATTTTAATATTTTTATACATTCATCTATGTCATGTCCTAGAATATTTTTTTCGCGTCCAAGAAAGTAGTACCATCGAATTTTATTTGGTTCTAGTTTTATCATTTTTTCGAGGATCTCGGTATTCCTTTCAGCCTTATTCTTTTCTTTAAATACTTCAGGATGATATCCATCGTGAGTTAGAGTAAGATTTAGCATAATATAATTTATCTCTTTTTCATTTCTTGAAACGATTTCTTCATGAATTTTACCATCAAATTTCATCTCATGCGTTTTATTAAATATCCTTTTTGTAGTATTTATTCTTTGACCTAAGGAGTCTATAGTAGGAGAAAATACAAGAGGATAATCTTTATTTGCTTTAAAGTTAGTAAACATTGCTATCAAGTCTTTTATGAGATAAAATTCATCTATTGGCGTTTCATCTGCATCGATTGATAATATCCAATCGTTTGAAGATTTTTCTATTAATATATTTCTCGAATACGCAAAGTCTTTTCTCCACTTATCATGGAATATTTTAACTGATGGGAAGTTCTCTTCTATTATCTTAACGGTGTTATCTGTTGATCCAGTATCTAGAACTAAAACTTCATCTGCAAATTTAGAGAGTGCACTTAAGCATCTTTCAATACAACGCTCTTCATTAAATACAATTAGATTTACAGTAAGTTTTACAGGCTTTTCATCTGAGAATATATTTATTAATTTTACCAAATCTTCATTTGTTAAGTCCTCTTGGTAATTTACATAATCATCATTTATAAAAAACTTTAGTATATCAGGGCATGTCCCGTTTATGAAACTTAGAAGTTTTATACGCTTAATTAAATTTTCTTCGAACTCTTTAGATATACCAAATTTATCTGATTTTAGCTTTTCAAGTACGTATCTGTGAAAATTTAAATTGAATTTAAAATAATCAATATCTATATTTTCTATTATTGATTTCAGTGCTAACATCTTAAACCACCTTTCGAATGTAAATGTTACAAATCTTAACATTAAAAAATTGTTAAAATCATTAATATAATTACTTCAATTTGTGTAAAATTATAGCATTAACACATAATATTTACAATCAATTTAAGAAAGTGTTAAAAAACGAGGTGTTTATGAAAGGAATTATATTAGCAGGTGGAGTTGCAACGAGAATGTTCCCTGTGACGTTATCCATAACCAAACAACTTTTACCGATTTACGATAAGCCAATGATTTATTATTCCATATCGACACTTATGAGTATTGGAATAAGAGATATCTTGATTATAGTATCTGAAAATCAAATTAATAATTTTACAAATCTTTTGGGCGACGGTTCCCAATTTGGTGTGAATATAATTTATGAGATACAAAAAAATGCTAATGGATTGCCAGAAGCATTTATTATTGGAGAGAATTTTATAAAAAATCATAAAGTTGCTCTGCTTTTAGGAGATAACATTTTTTATAGTGAGAGTTTTTCAAGCGTTTTAAAAGACTCAATTAAGACTCAAGTTGGTGCCACATTATTTCTATATAATTCTTCAAATCCTGAATTTTTTGGTGTAGTCGAAATTTCTAGTGATAATAAAATCATATCTATTGAAGAAAAACCCAAAAATCCAAAATCAAATTATATTGTAACAGGTCTTTATCTTTACGATGAAGATGTAGCATATTACGCAAAGACTCTTAAGAAAAGTAGTAGAAATGAATTAGAAATAACAGATTTAAATAATATATACTTAAATAATGATAAACTTAATTATAAAATTTTAGATAAGGGATTTTCTTGGTTTGATATTGGTACTTTTAAATCTCTATATGATGCAACTAAGTTTATAAAAATATTAGATGAGCATCGAGGGATTAAAATAAGTGTGCCTGAAGAAATAGCTTATAAAAATAATTGGATATCTGAAGACGATGTATTGAAATATGCACTTAAGTATGGCAATAATTCTTATGGAAAATATTTGAATGAAATTTTAAATCAAGAAAGTATAAGGTCGTATAAAAAATCGGGGGGGGGTAATTATGTTTAAAAGCCTCAAGATACCAGGAGTTAAAATTTACGATCCAAAAATTTTTTATGATAACCGAGGTGCATTTTTTGAAACTTATAATGAACGTATATTTTTTGAAAACGGTATAAATTGTAAATTCGTACAGGATAATAATTCATTTTCATCGAAAAAATATACAATAAGAGGACTTCATTACCAGAAGGGAAAGCATGCACAGGCAAAACTTATAAGGTGTGTTAGAGGAGGTATTTTTGATTTTGTAGTAGATTTAAGGAAAGATTCTAAAACATTTTTATCTTGGATAAGGATTTATCTTAGTGAGGAAAATGGAAGAATGGTTTTTATTCCTAGAGGGTGTGCCCATGGGTTTATAACTCTTAAGAATAACACTGAGGTTTCATATAAGGTGGATAATTTTTATAATGTGAAAAGTGAGAGAACGCTTATATATAATGATAAAAAAATTAAAATCGATTGGGGAATTGATTTGCGTAAAGAAAATATTATTATTTCAAATAAAGATTTGACAGGCAAGAGTATTGGAGAATTGGATCTTTGATATTTAAGTAGTAAATATTTAAATTTAATGGTACAATATTCTGTTAAGTGTAAATTAATTGATTATTTGATTTTCAATTAGATAGGATAAACTTTGGATTTGACTAAATCTTGAAAACCATAATTTATAGAGAGATTTTATTTAATAAATATGATGAATTTTTCAGTAAACAAAAAGTTTTATTTTGGAGGATTTTATGAAAATTTGTGTGACTGGTGGCGCTGGATTTATTGGAAGTAATTTTATTCATTATATGATTAACAAATATAGGGATATACAAATTGTTTGTATAGATGCACTGACTTATGCAGGGAATCTTGAGAATTTGGAAATTGTTAAAGAGAATACAAATTTTAAATTTTATAGAGGGAATATTTTAGATATTATATTCCTTAATGAAGTTTTTTCTAAGGAAAATTTTGATGTTATTGTTAATTTTGCTGCTGAATCGCATGTGGACAAGTCTATTACAGATGGTAAAATATTTTTAGAAACAAATATAATAGGTACAAAAAACTTGATGGATATGTGCATGAAATACAATATTAGAAGATATCATCAGATTTCTACAGATGAGGTATATGGAGATTTAAATATAGACGATAATAAGTTATTTTCGGAAGAAGATTCCTTAAAACCATCATCTCCTTACTCAGTATCGAAGGCATCAGCCGATATGCTTGTAATGAGTTACTATAAAATGTTCAAACTGCCAGTAACGATATCTAGATGTTCGAATAATTATGGACCTTATCAATACCCTGAGAAATTAATACCTCTTGTTATAGTTAAGGCTATTAGAGATGAAAACATCCTTGTATACGGTAAAGGGGATAATATAAGGGATTGGATACATGTTTATGATCATGTGATAGCTATCGATAAAATTATTAAAGATGGTAAAATCGGTGAAATATATAATGTATGTTCGAAAAATGAAATGAAGAATTTGGACTTAGTAAAAAGGTTATTAGATATTTTAAATAAAAGTCATTCATTAATAACTTGTATTGAAGATAGGATAGGGCATGATATAAAATATGCTGTTAATGATAGGAAAATAAAAAGTGAACTAGGGTTTAGTTGTAGAATTGATTTTAAAGAGGGACTGGAAAGTACTGTGAAATGGTATTTGGATAATTTAGATTGGGTGGAAGCAGTTTTAAAAGATAAATATATAGAGGGATAGATATCTATGTTTTTTGTAACTGGTTCGAATGGACAATTAGGATTTGAAATGTGTAAAGCTCTTAAGAGTTTAGGTATTAATTACTATCCTATAACTAGAGAAGATTTTGATTTAACTAAAAAGATAGAGATATTTAAATTTTTTAGAGATAAAAATGTTGACTGTATAGTACATTGTGCTGCTTACACAAATGTGGATTTGGCAGAAAAATGCCGAGATTTATGTAATAGTATTAATTTTGAATCTGTAAAATATTTGATAGAAATTTCTAAAGAATTATCGTGTGAATTTGTGTATATAAGTACTGATTACGTGTTTGATGGAAAGAAAGATTCTCCTTATGAAGTTTATGATCTCGTGAGTCCAATTAATAATTATGGTTATACGAAGGCAAAAGCTGAGATATATGTTTTAGAGAGATACTCGAAGGTTTATGTTATAAGGGTATCTTCAGTATATGGCATGGGAAGTAAGAACTTTGTGAAAAGCATAATAAACCTGTCTAAAGTAAACAAGGAGATAGGTATTGTATGTGACCAAATTGCTTCTCAGAGTTATGCTAAACATTTGGCGTATGGAATTATAAACATAATAAACTCAGGTAAGAGAGGTATATATCACTTAACTAATGAAGGTTATTTAAGTTTTTATGATTTTGGAAAAATGGTTTTTAATAAAGCTGGAATTAATGTTAAACTGAAAAGAATATTATTGAAAGATTACAAAACAGTTGCGAGAAGAGGACATAATTATATGCTGTCAAAGTCGTGCCTGGAAGAAAATAACATACCACATTTATCAAGTATAGAAAATGGTATTTCAGAGTTTATAGATGAAATGGGGTTGCAATTAGGTGAATTATAAAAAATGTAATATTATTGGAGTAATTTCCTTTATTATTATAATTTTATTTATGGTTAACCTAAATTATTTTTTAGAGGTTTTGAACCATAACATACTAAATATAAAGTTTGTAGGAATAAAGAATGGTGAATTATTTTTATCTGAACTTAGCGACATCGTATTAACTAAAGATGATTTATTGAACTATATCAATAGCAATATAAAACAAATTGGTGAAAGTAAATTAAATGGTTTTGATTTTTCCATATATGTGAGAAATGTTGAAGAACAGGACAACTTCAGAGAAAAATTTAGGATATCTATTGATGAAAATTTTACAGATACTTTGTATAAGAATTTGAATCTAATTCCCAAAAATCAAGATTTACTTTTAAAATTTGTAGTGTATTCGAAAGATAATACATACGTGAGCACGATATTTGGAGTTAAAATAGTTGATGAAGTATACAGAAATGAAGGCAAAATCATCTTAGAATTAGATGATTTTACAACAGATGGTGTTAGTAGTTTTGTAAGCATACCTAAATATTTGAAATTAATATCAAAAAATAAAGTAGATATTACTGCAAAGCATGGTGAACTTGATATTAAATCTTTAACAGCATACGTAGATGAATTAAATTTAAAGATAATTATTGAGAATTTAGTGCCATTGAAGGAGTATTCACATATTAAAATGTCTACTAAAAATAGTGAGGGTACTGATGTAATATTAAGGATCAATAATATTGTAATGCAGCCAGAAACTAACTTGCAGGAATATCTATCTAGAGTTTATTTAGTAGTATTGGGAAGATATCCATATGAAGGTGATTACAAGAGTACGTTAATTGATTTGAAAGATAATAAAATTTCAATTAACGAATTTTTAAACAAATTTATTTCTAATGAAGAATTTAATACTGTAAATGATACACCGAAGAAAATTGTTGATGGTATATATTACCTCGTTAATAAAAAAAGTATAGATGGTAGAGTATCTACGCTAGTGTTGGACGAGTTTAATCAACTTTTACTAAGTAGTAATACACGTGAAGAGGCAAAATTAGAAATACTTAATAGATTTTTATCATCCGAGAGTAGTTCAAATTACATAGAAAAACAACTAAATTTTAAGGTGCAATAAATTATAAGTTACAAATTGTATAATTTAAGTAAATTTTTTTTAAAACATCTCGATTATAAACACATAAACTCAATTTAAGTAGAGTTAATAAGTTTGGCGAATCTGAATCTAAATTTAAATACTTTCGAGGAGGAATAGATGTTAGGTAAGAAATTTACTAAGAGGTTAGTAGGTACTTTATTATCTTTGGTTGTGCTCTCTGGTACTATAGGAGTATACGATATAGATATGGCTTTTGCTGTACCAGCGATTGAGGACAAGTATATTCAGGGAGATAGGCAATTTTCGGTAAACCTTTCATCAACTGAGATTCCAGCTGGTTCAAATCCTGGTGCTGTGGATTTCAATGGTAATGGTAAATATGATGATGGCGAGATTTTACCTTTGAAAGGTACAGAGGATTTTAAAGTGTCTGCTTCGGCAACAACAGATGAAGAAGATTTCTTAGAAGTTGTTGAAATTGACGGTAAGATATTGCGTAACAATGTAGTTGTTAAGAGAGAGGATGACAGTCAATATACTAAAACTTACTTGAGGGATACATCTACAGGTGGGTATATTTATGTTAAGGTTAATTTTAAAGGTAATGTCGGAGAGGCAATTAAGTCTACTCTGGATAAGGCAGTAGAAGAGTATAAGAAGAACAAAACTCTTCTTGCTGAAGGAAAAGGTAGCCAAATTTCTTTACTAGAACAAGAGACTCTTGCAACAGTTATACAAAATTCACTTGGTATGGTTAATGAGTCAGGTGCTTTAATAAATAAGGATTTTTATCTTTCTGTGCACTACAATACTGGTTCAAAATCTGAAGTTAAAAAAGTTTCTGTACAGGATATATTAATGGATACGACTACAGCTAAGATAAACCAATATACAAACACTTATAATGCACCTAATATAGTAGACGAAGATGGTAACGTTTATTTAAAAGTATATGGATTGCCATCAGGAAGTGAAGTTACTAAGGTTCAGTTTGAAGGGGATCTTTCTTTTCCTTCGTTAGTTGAACAAAGTGTTGTTAAGAAAATATCAAAGCAGTCAAAAGTTAACGAAAAATCAGGTATAATTCCATTTATAGATCCTATGTTAACTGAAAGTATCAATGTTGATAACTCAAATGCTTTGGATCCCCTTACAGTTAAGGCTACAACATCATATTTTGTTGACATAAGTGTAGATAGTAAGGGCGAGGTGACCACAGAAGGGAATAAAACTGTAGAGTATGTGGGACCATTATCTGATAAAGACGAGGCACATGGATATAAACATGCTAATATAAGACCACTTGAAGATGCTGTGGTTTTCTATGATGCTATATATGATCCAGAAAATACTATAAAAAGAATACAAATTAAAGACTCTAATGGTAAACTTTATTCAGGAACTATATTAAAGGAAGCAGATAAAGTTGGTAAGTTTCAATCTTATGCTACAGCTGATAACGTAGTGAAAGATCCTGAGAAAAATTCAGCAGCATATAAAGACTTTGTTATAGAAGGATTGAATTCAGGAACAGAATATAAGTTTACTGAGCTTATAGTAACCTTTAACTCAGGAAATGGTGATGTTAACAGAAGGTTTACTAATTATGATCCTATTTCAATTAATCCGCTTGTTATCAAAACTATGGGAACATCATCTACAGGAGATTTATTAAAATCCTTTGAACTTAAGAGCATTTCACCTACAAAAGCAGAATTTTCTATCGGATTTAATGATGCAGAAGGAATAATTAAAGATGTTAGAATTGAAGGTGATTCAATAGCAAGTTCTGTTTATGACAAAGAGAATAGAGTATTAAGCCTATACGGAATAACTCCTAATACTACTCATAAAGGATTACAACTTGTAGTTACGCTTGTTACTGGTGATGAGTTAGGTATGGATGTAGGTGAGTTTACTACTGGTAAAGTTACGAGTGCTAAGGATTGGATCAATGGATTCTATCATATATTCTTCTTAAGAGATGGAGATCAAGATGGTATGGCATACTGGACATCTAAGCTTTCATCACATGAAATGACTGTTAACTACTTCGTATCTAATATAGTAAATGAAGAAGAGTATAAGCAGAAAAACTTAGATAACTCCAAATATGTAGAGCGTATGTATAGATCTGTAACTGGAAGAGGTTCTGATGCTGATGGTCTTGCATGGTGGGTTAGAACTCTTGAGGAGACTATAGCAGAGACTGGAAATAGAACAGCAGCTATGCAGAATATAGCTCAAAGAATGCTTGGAGAAACTGAAACGAAGAATTTCTTGTACAGTATTGGACTTAAAGTAGAATAATTTTTATAAAAGCGATGCTTCTATGAAGCACTCGCTTTTATTTGTTTTTAGTTATTTTTTGTTTACACTCAAATATAATTGTTGAGAATAATAAAATGGGGAATAAATCAAGGAGGAACCGTGGGAGATTATTTGGATACCTACTCTAAATTTTTGATAGGCAATTTTGAATTTTTCAATAAAGTTGTAGAGAAACTTTTATCTGGACCTAAGGTAAATAAAGAATTGGTTTTGAGAGTGCAGAGAAGGATTAAGGTTTTAAAATTAATTGATAGCGTTTCTGAACCTCTTGAAAAGTATTTTTATGGTGATTATTACATGGATGTATTTGAACGAAATTTGTTTGATGACCTAGAATATTTTGTTGAATACCTTTTAAGATATAGGAAGCGAGAAGTTAATATAAACGTTAATAATGTTTCTGAGGGTATTTTAAATTCAATTTGTTCTAAATCATGTGAGAAGATTCATAATTATAATTGTTCTGATAATGTGAAGATAAATATAAACTCAAATGAGGCATTTCTAGAAGATTATGACGAAATAGATGAACTATATTTCATATTAGATGAGATAGCACGTACTAATATAAATTTTAAAATTATAGATATAAATAATGACACTGAATCTTTTGAAGACAGGATACATGATAAAAAATTAAGAAATTATGTAAATACTAAAGTAACCCTTCTCAGAATAGATGATTACCAAGAGCTTATAAAGAAAAAAGATATAGATGAATTTATTTTAAATAGAATGAGTTTAATAGATCCAAACCCTATATGGCAACATTATTTGTTAGATATAAAGCTAAATAATAAAGAATTACCTAGAACTATAATTAAGCATGCCTCCTATATAAAAGATAATTACGATAGATATGCTTATTTAAATAGAAATTTATATAATTTTATTGGAGTAAACGCACTTACAATTTTATGTGAAAATTATATAGAAACAGGACAACATGAAAAATTTGAAGAATGCTATGAAAAATTGAGGAGTATAGAATCTAACTTATTAGAACTGATGTATTTAAGGGCTAAGAATATTGTAAAGAGCAACGATTTTAAAATAGAAGAGTTTTTGAGATATGTAGGAAACGAATTCGAAAAAGATCCAAATAAGTTTTCCGTAGTAGATTATGTACCACAAAATCTATATAGTCTAATAGGAAAGATACTTGAACAAAAGGGCGATTATTTAGGTGCAGCTGAAAGTTATCAGGAAAGTGGAGAATTACCTGAGTATGTAAACAAAATTGGACAAGTAATTATTGATTTAAATGAAGCTATCTATGCAAATAATAAATATTCTAGTGGTATGTTTTTAACATCTAAAATAAAAAGCAACTATAATTTTATAAGTGATGATTCGAAAAATGTAAATGTGTATGATCCAATAGGAAGAGATTATATTAGGTGGTTTACATTCGAACTTTGTGCTAAGGAAATTAGAGAAAACAGAATACCTGGACAAATTGCTGAACTTGGGGTGTTTAGAGGAGAATTTGCAAAACTCTTAAATGAGGTATTTTATGATAAAAAATTATATTTATTTGATACCTTTGAAGGTTTTGATGATAGAGATATAAATCAGGAACGTATAAATTTAGATAGTGATAAATATGTATTTGAAACTTCAGAGCTTCTTAAAAGTACAGATGTAGATATTATTATGAGCAAGATGAAAAATAAGGAAAATGTAATTATCAAAAAAGGTTATTTTCCAGAAAGTTTAGGTTCCTTGGAAGAAAAATTCTGTTTTGTGAGTTTAGATGTGGATTTATATGGACCAACTTTTGAAGGACTAAAATATTTTTACGAGAGATTATCAGATGGAGGATATATATTTATTCATGATTATAATCATAAGTTATGGCCAGGTATCTCGGATGCAGTTAAGGATTTTGAAAATATGATTGGAAGGAAACTTTGTAAAGTACCTATAAGTGATTATTCCGGTACACTGGTTATAACAAAGTAATATAAATTATTGAAATTTACGGTAAATTGCTAATATCAAATATTTTATATATTTGATTTTATATAGATTTTTAGCCAGAGGTTTTAAAATTCTCTGGCTATTTTTCTATTAAGATATTAATAGGAGGGGCTATGGAAGATTTAATAACAGTAATTGTTCCAATATATAATAGAGAAAAATATGTTTCGGAAACGATAGAGAGTATAATTAATCAGACTTATGAGAATCTTGAAATAATTTTAGTTGATGATGGTTCAACAGATAATACCTTAAGGATACTTAAACATTATGAGAGGATTGATAATAGAGTAAAGGTATTTGTTCAAAAGAATATGGGAATTTGTATGGCAGTTAAAAATGCTTTGAGGATTTCGAGTGGAGAATATATTGCAAGATGTGATGGTGATGATATTAATGAATTAGATAGATATGAAAAGCAATTGAGATATTTGAAGGAGAATGATTATGATGCAGTAGGGGCATATGTCAAGAGTTTTGGGAATGGTAGCGAAACTGCGAAAAGAGGAATGGAATTTTTAAATAATGTTGGAATTAGAGATGGAGTTGAACAGTGGATACGAGTGTATAACGGAAAAACGATCGGGGGGGGATTACTAATGGCTAGAGCTCAGGTGCTTAGAGAGTTTCAGCCATTTCATAAAGACTATGGTTTAGTTGAGGATGTTTATTTTTACATAAACTTGACTAAAAATAGATGTAGAATTGGAATTTTAGAAGAGGTTGTATATAATTACAGAGTTCATCATGAGAATACTTCTTTATGCAGTAATAGAAGAACTGTTGTTGGGAAATATTTTGAGGTTTTGTTTAGGTTTTTGTTTGATGAGCACTTGAAGGAATATAAAAATATTGTAATTATTAAGAGAGAAGAAGAACTAAATTTAATAGTGGATAGTTTAGATAAATATTTTAAAGGATTGAATTTTATATTCATAAATGAACACAATGCTGATTACTTTGTGGAAAATGAGGTTTTGAGTTATGCCCCAGAGGAGAGTATACTTTTTGTTGGAGGAATGTTTTTAAAATACTTCATTGAAATTTTAAATCAGGGGAATTACTACAGGCTGTATGATAATTTCTTTCCTTTGATGGATTGCTTTTGGTAGGCTTGACCATTTGGAATTTTTCCAAATGGTTTTTTTATTTTGAAGAATTATATTTATAAACTAAAATAGAATTTGTAGTGCGAAAAACTTTTTACGGGAGTGGGAATTTGAAAGATTTAATAAGCGTAATAATCCCTGTTTATAATAGAGGGAAATACATTCATGAAACTATCGAAAGCGTACTTAATCAAACTCATGAAAACCTCGAACTAATTTTAGTTGATGATGGTTCAACTGAATACGATACATTTGCAGCCATGAAGCATTATGGAAGAATCGATAAACGAGTTAAGGTTGTAACTCAGAAGAATAAGGGCATAGGTTTAGCCACTAAAATGGGTGTGTCTATTTCGAGTGGTGAATATATTGCGAGATGCGACAGCGATGATATTTGTGAAAGAGAGAGACTTGAGAGGCAGTTGATGTACTTAAAAGAAAATGATTATGACATGATTGGAGTATATTTAAAGAGTTTTGGTAGCGGTGATGAAGTATCGAAATTAGGAATAGAGACTTTCAATAATCGTCCAATTAAAAATTACTTTGATCAAAAAGTTAGAATCTGTACAGGGAGTACGATAACGGGAGGGACATCTTTTGCTAAGGCTTCAGTACTTAAAAAACTTGATCCATTTCACGGAAGGTATTCTTTATCTGAGGACATGTATTCATATTTAATTTTACACAAAAACGGATGTAAGATAGGTATTTTAGAAGAGCCTTTGTATAATTATAGGGTTCACAATGATAATACTTCATTATCTGACAGGAGAAAAGAAGGGGTTTATAAATATTTTGAATTGTTGTTTATGTTCTTGTTTAATGACCTAATTTATGAATGCAAAAACGTAATAATCATGAAAAGACAAGAGGAAGAGAAGTTAGTTTCTCACATGTTAAATGAGTATTTCAGTGATTTAAGGTCTAAGTTTAAATTTGTAAATGAATTTAATTTCAGGTCTTTTGTCGAGAATGAAATTTTAAAATATGACTCTGACGATAGTGTTTTTTTCGTTGGGAATTTATTTTTTCGGGAAATTTGTGAAATCTTGAACCATAGAAATTATGTCTTGTACAAGAATTTATTTATATTGGTTGACTGTTTTTGGGGGGATGAACCCTTTTAGATGCCATCTAAAAGAGCATTTTTAATTTTTTATCTTAGCAGGTGAAATATAGCTCAACGTAAAAATACAATTTAAAATAATGTGAATGAAAATTTTGTGAAGGTGAGAAATGGAAGATTTAATAACCGTTATTGTACCGATTTTTAACAGAGATACGTATTTACATGAAACCATAGAGAGTATTCTCAATCAGACCTATAGAAATCTCGAGATAATTTTAATTGACGACGGGTCAAGTGACAATGTCTTAAGGATAATGAGGTATTATGAAAGGCTTGATAATAGGGTAAAGGCAATTACTCAAAAAAATATGGGGATTTGTCTAGCTGTGAAAAATGCTTTGGCTATCTCAAATGGAAAATATATTGCAAGGTGTGATAGTGATGACATATGTGAACTTGACAGATATGAAAAACAATGGAATTATTTAAAAGAGAACGACTTTGATATGGTTGGATGTTATATAAAATGTTTTGGTACTGGGACAGATGGACAAAAAAGATTTTTAGAAAATTGTGTAAATAAGACAATTAGAACATATAATGAGCAAAAGGATAGAATATTACTCGGTCAACCCATAACAGGAAGTACTATATTTTGTAAAGCGGATGTGTTGAGAGAGATTATGCCATTTGATAAAGAGGCTTCTATTGTTGAGGATTTTTATTTAAGCGTAATGTTTCATAGACATGGAAAAAAGATTTCTATACTCGAAGAGGAAAAACTAAATTATCGAGTTCACGATAAAAATTTTTCGTTGAGTAATAACAAGAATCTTTTAAGTAAGCATACTGAAATAGCATTTAGGTATTTGTACAGGGATATTATTCGAGAAAGCAGAAGTGTAATAATTTTTAGGATCAAAGATGAGGTTGATAGTATTTTAGAGATACTGGTGAGGTTTTTTAGCGATGAGCTATATAAGTTTAAGATATTAACAGAATATCAATATTATGAATATTTAGTTAATAATATGAACGAAGTCATGGATGAGAAATATAAAGTTATATTTTATGGATTAAGTTTTAGAGAGATAGTCAAACCCCTTATAGAATGTGGTAAATATAAGTTATATGAAAATATTTTTTTATCGGGAGGTTAAACTAAATTATTATTATTCCACCTAAATAAAAATCTATACTGATTAAATTGTTAAAAATATTTAAATATCTATTAACATTCTTGACTTTCGAATAAATTATGTATTATTATTGTAATGTAATTGTTATTATTTTATAAAAATGATTAAAATGCTTTTGAAATTGATTGGAGAGTAAATGACATTATTAAGGAGGCGTTTTTTTAGTTTTAATAGGGTATGGCAATGTAAAAAGTTAACTGTAATTCGAATTATTTGTTTTCTTTGGAAAAGAAATACCTAAAAATGTTTGACTTAAAACTTAAACCTGAATTTTTAATTTTATGTTTTTGCGATTTATAGTAGAGTAACTTTTGATTTTGGCGTATTAGGTACAATTACTATGGAATTAGTTGATTTTATGTTTGAAAAAATTAAAATTTTGGAGGCAAAAATTATATGAATAAAAAAAGAGTAGCGTTGGCATTGGCTGCTGCACTTAGCATTAATACTTTCATGGTTACAGTTGGACAAGTTGGTAATCAAATTAACGTGGCACATGCATTAACTACTGAACAAGCAGCTTTACTTAATGGCATTTCAATGAGATACTTGACTACTAAGGTAGAATACTCTTCAAGCGGTGATGTACAGTTATCTTTCGACCTTGTGTATGGAGGTAGCACAACTGCTCTTAACAAGAACACAGTTGATAATGTTACAGTATCAAGTGCATTCACGCATACGAAGTTTAAAGAGAGAGAAGATATAGATAAAGAAGGTAATACAATATCATCTGGAACATGGAATTCTGAAACAGGAAAGTTAACATTAAGTGGTAAACCAACTCAACCTGGTATATATACAGGAGAGGTAGAAGTAACATACAAAGGTGGAATTAAAGAGAAGTATACAATAACACTTAGGAAGACTCCATCAGACTCACTTAAGTATACAGCAGATGTTAAGGTAGGGACAGTTGAAATAAATGGACTTACACTTAACAACGGAATTGATGATACATCCTATACATTCGATAGCAAAGACATAACACTTACGAATAAGAGAACAGGTGGAGTAGCAGAAGTTATAACGGGTAGTTCAAATAATAGTAAATTTGTATTCAGTGCATTAGATTTAGCAGATGATGGTAAGTTAAAAGAGGGAGATGTATTAACACTTAGGATTAAGTATGGAAGAAACAAAGAGTATGAGTTAACATCTGAGGTATTAGTTGTTAAACAAAAAACCCCTAAAATAGAAGATGCTTTTATGACTAATACAGCTAGTTCACCAAAGAGTGAATTAGAGTCGAGCATGAAAAAGAACTTTGGGTATTCTAGTCTTACAGTGAATACTACAAATATTTCACAAGATACGGTAAATTACAGTGTTAATGCGACTTCAAGTACTGATGGTAGTCAAACTGGAAAAACTATTTTGACTTATGAACAGACTTATAGTGGTACAAATAACAAAGTAGGAGGAGCTGAAATCGATGTAACAACTAGTGGTACTGATGTTAAACTTACAATTACTGGAGCACCTACAACTGTTATAACGGAAAATAATTTCGTTCCTGGTGTAACTGTAAGTTATGGAAAAACTGCTGCCAACTCAACAGCACTTATAGGAGACTATACTCTGAGTGTGCATGGTCAAACGCTTACTTATTTTAATGCTTTAAGTGGGATTACTCCTAAAAAAGAAGGTAATGGTACAAGCAATAGTGATAAGCATCACTTAGGTTTTAGTGGAACTCCTCCGACAGCTATTAAGATTACAAACCCTAATATCAATTTGAATTTAAGTAATAACCTAGAACATGGGTACACATCTATTTCAGGAATATTTGAAGTTGATTATTCAAAAGATAAAGCAGCTATAGAGAAGATAAATAATGAGATGAGCAGTACAGCAGATAATAGGGTTCTTGCTACGTTTAAAGAAGATAATGTATCACCAGTAAAGACATCGTTGATAGTGGTAGCAGATACATTAGATGGAGCAGGAACACAGACTAAGTTTGATAGGACAAGTACATCAGAAGGAAAACTTACATTAGTTGGTGGTAAGAAGCTTGTAAATGGTATTGACTTAAATAAGGTTAAGTTAACAATAAGTGGAGCTACAGTAAGTGTAATAGGATCGGAGAGTAATGGAGATAACTTAGTATTCTTAGTGCAGTTTAATGGACAAGTACCAACAACAACAAACTGGACATTGAGCGTAGATGGATCAGATAAAGTTAAGGGAACAGTGAATACAGGAACAGTGGATGCGTTTAACTTACTAAGTTTATCAGCGACAAACTCAGGGACAGAGAATGTGAGTGATCAGTTTACAGTTAATGTATCGTATGATACATCTACATTTAGTAATGGTACATCTAAAGTAGATAATTTAGATTCAAATAGAGTGACACTAAGTCAGTTTACAGCAGGGTCACATAAGATCAGCTTAGACACATCTAGTGGTAAATACCAAGGGACATATGCAAGTGGTATAATGGTATCTAGAGGAAGCTTTACATTAGGAGTAACAGGAACGGAAGCTACAAGTACATCAGTGGCGTTAAAGATAAAACCTACATCGTTAGTTAGTGGAGCAGTGGACAAGATAAACGAAGGTATAATACAGTACAGGGAATCAGTTACAAGTGGATCTAACTCTAATGCATGGGTGAACTCTAACATAACATTTACAACTAGTGGAAGTAACAAAGAGATAAAAGACAAGACAGAGATTACGAAAGTAGTTACAGGGTTAACACCAGGAAAGACATATGACTTTAGAGTAATATACAGAGTTAACAATGGAAGCACAGTACAAGAGGAAGTTATAACAGAGGTAAAGAACATTAAGTTATCAGGAAGCACAAGTTCAGGGACTATAAGTGGAGGATCAGGATCAAGTTCTACGATAACAGGTACAGGAAGTAGCAGTAGTAGTTCATCAACAGGGAATGCAGCTACGACTACAGTGACATCTACATCGAGCAATACTACAGTGAGCTCAAGCAAGGCAACAGTTACACTGCCAACAGGATTTACGTATAGTGGAAACAGTACACCATCTATAACGGGAATTAAGTATAAGGGAAAAGATGGTAAGAGTGTAACGGAAACGAAAGAGGAGTTTAAGAATGTAGGGGTTAACTTTACCAATGGAAGAGCAGAGGTAGAAGGGTTAGTACCAGGGAAGACATATGAAGAGATAACAGTTAGTTATACAGACACGAATGGAGTAGTTAAGACATTGGTATTGAAGGATGTAAGTACTAGTGTAGGAAGTGAATCTGAGAGATATTTATCGAATGTATATGACACAGTATTTAACAGACCGGCAGATGAGACAGGATACCACTACCACTACAAGAATTTAGTGAACAAGACAACATCGTTGAAAGACTTTTTACTTAACATGTTGAATGAGAAGGAATTTACAGAGAGGTATAAGACAGCAGAGGAGAGAGTTGAGGGGTTATATAATGCTATAGTAGCGAGGACATCGGATGAAGAAGGCAAGAAGTTCTGGGTAAAGGAATATAAGAAATCTTTAGCGGTGTATGGGACAGAGAGTCAAGCACTGCAAGCTATAGCAGACAGGATGGTAAACGAGACGGAGCTTAAGGAATTAGCTAACACAATGAACTTCAAACTTTAGAGAAGGGCATAATACATAAGATAAACAACAAAGGAACTAAAGATAAATATAAGACGTAGAGTAACCCTCTACGTCTTTGTTATTATTATAAATATTTTCTAGCCTCTTCTTCACTCAACCCGTATTCCTCAAATAGAGATGTTATTATATCTTCTTCACTTGCACCTAGTCTCCTGCACGTATTTACCAATCTCTTTATTCCTCTCTCTTCCCCTTCAGCGATTCCCTCAAGTCTACCTTCACGAATACCTTCATTGATACCCTTAAGTCTACCTTTTTCGAAACTATCTCTAGCTATCTCCCTTTCTCTCATAAGTAGGTTCATATATTCCGCCCTCCATTCTTTATTATCCTTTATATCTCTTATCTTCTCTTCTATCTTCCTCACAAATTCACTCAAATTACTCTCATTACTCTCAACATACTCTAAAAAGTACTTTACCTCTCTATCATCTCCTCCTACATATCCCTTCGTGTTAAAGAATATTTTACTCGTACCATCTCCTAAATGTATCTCTCCATCTTCCACACATATATTCTCAAATGTATATCTGCTCATACCTCTACCAAATGGATCAAATCTACATATGAATATTATTATACTTTCCTTTAACTCTCTATACATCTCTCCCTTCTCTATCGCATTTAAATCTATCATCCCCTGATAGTATCTGCTCCTCCTAGCTAAATCCTTGTTATGTACTACCTGCATCTCTACGTTATATATCCTATTCTCATCCTCTACATATACATCAAGTCTCACACTCTTAGAGTCATAACTTATATCGATTACTTTCTGGTTTTCTACATACTCTATTTCTCCTATCTTCTTACCCAGCAGTATCTCCAATGTCTCCCTGCATATCTCCTTATCTCTCATTACCTTCGAAAACATAAAATCATTACTTATTGTTAAATCTTCCCACTTATCCCATCTATCTATCTCCATATCCCTCTCACTCCTC